>DATLSK010000083.1:0-5088 GCA_035534155.1 Chloroflexota bacterium
GAAGCAAACGCTCGTATGCCTCGGGCTGCTCGACGCCGAAGGAAAGGCCGTACAAGAAGTCCATATTGATTGAGCGAATCTGGATGGTTGGACCCGGAACCTTGGCGCCAGCGCGGAGGGCAATGCCTTCGTTGGGTTGGATTCGCAGCACCAGAACGTTCGGTTCCATTCCTTCGGCCGCGTGGCCAAACAAAAGGTGGGGGGCACGTTTGAACTGAATCGCGATCTCGCTGACTCGTCGAGGCAATCGCTTGCCGGTGCGCAGATAGAAAGGCGTGTCGGCCCAACGCCAATTATCAACGAACACCTTCATCGCGACAAAAGTATCAGTATCGGAGTTTGGGTTGACACCCGGTTCTTCACGATACCCGGTCACGTCCTCGGCGCCAATCGACCCCGGACCGTATTGGCCGCGCGCAGTATACGAATCCACTTCTGCGTCCGTAATCGGCCGGATCGCGTGGAGGACTTTTACTTTCTCGTCGCGAACCGCGTTGGCGTTGAAGTTCGCTGGAGGTTCCATGGCCACCAACGTCAGGAGCTGCATGAGGTGATTCTGGACCATGTCCCGTAGCGCACCGGTTTCATCGTAGTATCGTCCTCGGCCCTCGGTGCCAATTGTTTCACTCACCGTGATCTGAACGTGGTCGACGTAGCGTCGGTTCCAGATCGGCTCGAAGATGCCATTGGCGAAGCGAAAGACGAGGATGTTCTGGACGGTCTCTTTGCCGAGGTAGTGGTCGATGCGATAGACCTGGTCTTCGTGAAACACGTCGGCGACCTGGCGGTTGAGCTCGATCGCGCTTTCTAGATCGCGGCCAAATGGCTTTTCGATAATAATGCGGGCCCACGAATTGGGGAGCTTGGGTTTCGCCAATCCGGATGCGCCAAGCTGTTGAATGATAGCCGGGTACGCGCTCGGTGGAGTCGCGAGATAATAGACGCGATGTCCACTCGTTCCGCGCTCCCGATCGAGACGATCGAGTAGCTCGGCCAGTTCGTGGTAGCCCGACGGATCGCCAAAATCGGACTGAAGATAATGAATGCCCTGAGCGAAAGTGTCCCAAACGGCGGACTGGGCCGGCCGACTGCGCGAAAACTCGTTGACGCCTTCCAGGAGATTTTCTCTGAAGAGATCGGTACCAATGTCACGTCGGGCAAATCCGATGACGCTGAATCCGGCGGGAATGAGCCGCTCGCGCGATAGGTTGTACAGAGCTGGGATGAGCTTCCGGCGCGTCAAATCTCCAGACGCGCCGAAGATCACCATCGTGCACGGCTCGGGCGTTCGCTCGAGGCGTAGGCTTTCCCGCAGCGGATTTCGTTCCAGCGTTTCGGTTTCCATGAGTGTCAATGTCTCCTCCGTCGGACTGGCCTTCCAACTACTCAGGGTATCGAACGTAACCGGGACTGTCAAATTGTGGCCCAGACCGTGCGGGTCAAGGAAGGCGAATAGAAAGATGGTGGGAGAAGATGGCCGCAAAGCCCGAGGGCTCCGAAGTGCCGCAGTACTCTTCAGACGAAATCGGCGCCTCCGAGATGGAGAAAACCCTGACCGTAGCCGGTTTGGGGTGCGGACGTCGGTTGGAGATTCGCGTGCCCGCCCGTCAAAATGCCAAGTTGCGTCAAATCGTCGCGGCAGTGAATGCCGATTTGAGCCTCTACCAGCTTTGGTGCTGTGCCAACACCACGGCCGGCGTGCGATTAGGCATGAGCGACCACGGACCGGTTCACGTACAAGTGGTCGCGAACATCTCTTTGAAGTTGTTTCGGATGATCGTTGCCGCCGGGGCGGTGCCGAGCTTGGTCCGAGACTACGGGATGACCACCAATGACGCCGAAACCGTCGTCCTGCTCGGTAGCTTACTTCACGACATCGGCATGGCGATTCACCGTGCCGATCACGAGCATTTCAGCTTGATCTTAGCCGGTCCTCAGCTCGAACGCTTACTGGCAACGAGCTATCCCGAACCAGCCCGTACCGCGATCATGGCTGAGACACTGCACGCGATCATCGGTCATCGCGCCGGCGGCCATCCCTTGACCGTGGAAGCCGGGGTGGTTCGGGTCGGCGACGCGCTAGACATGGCGCATGGTCGATCACGAATTCCGTTCGAAGCTGGCCAGATGAACATTCACTCGGTTTCGGCGGCGGCGATCGAGCGAGTGGAATTATTGACTGGCGAAGCCAAGCCGGTTCGGATCGCGATTACGATGAGCAATTCAGCTGGCATCTTCCAGATCGATAGTTTGTTGAAAGACAAGCTCGAGGGCTCTGGTCTCGAACCCTATATCGAGGTCGAAGCGACCATCGCGGGCGCGAGTGAAAAACGGCTGATCGAATACGTGCGATTCTAAGTGGCTGCCGGAATCGGAGACGGGACTATTTCGGATTCACGGAACATTCGGATCAGAATCCAAATGCCGATCGCGCCAATAATGAGGCCTGGTATGGGTAGACCAATGGCCGGGACGGTGAGATCGAGAAAGCGCCAGCGGAAATCGATACCTGGCAGGACGATAGATATCGGTAGGGCGCTTGCCGTCCAGTCCCAGAGCGTGTGCAATATGACGGCGGTCGCAAATCCGCCGAGCGCCTTCCGATTGAGAGGAAAGTGACCACGCATGCGTTCTCGCCAAATGCTGCCCACCACGATGGCGGTCCACGTGCCGTGGGCCAGGGGCGAGAGCAGGCCACGAGTCAATAAGACTTGACCCAGGACGTCGAGATTCCCGTGTGAAACGAGCAAATAGGTAAAGCCGTAACCCATGCTTTCCAGGGCGGCGAAGCCCATGCCGGCAGCGCCGCCTAGAACCAATCCGTGCCTTTCATCGGCGAATTCGTGACGTCGAATGAGCCAGAGCACCCCAAGAGGCTTCGCGAGCTCCTCCGATACGCCAACCGCCAGCAAAGACAGGAGCCCCATACCGGCCACGAGGTTTTCTTCGAGGAATTGTGCCGCGATGACTCCTAAGACCCCACCCCAAAAGAAGGTAAGAGCCATCGTCGAAATTGGAACGTCGTATAGTGCCCCGCTTTCATACAGATAAACGACGAAAGTAACTGGCACGATGAATGCGCCAAGCAAGATCACTGTCGGAACGAGGTTGGGATTCCCGGCGCTGGCGAGCATATGAGCAGTGATGCCGTAGAGAATGAGACCCACAATGAGAACTCGCCACCAGGTACGTTGCAAAATCGGACGGGCCTTGAATCCTTGAGGACGACCACACTTTGCGCAAAAGCGGTCGCCGTCGCCGACTGGGGCCCCGCAACGCGCACAGACGATGGCCATGCCATCCCTCTCCTGGTATCGCGCCCGATGTATTTTCTGCAAGTTCACCGCGGACAATTATAGTGCGATAGCGCGCGGGCCGCACTCCTGAATGGCGGTTAATTTCGCGTTCTGACCTTGCCGTCCTTGCTTGCTTCCCTTGCACCAGGTAGAATGTCATGCACGGGTAGGGGGTACAAAGGACGCCAATGGCAAGACCGCTTCAGATTGGCTCGGTGGGGGTGATTCCCGTCAGCGCCAAGCCGAATGCCGTCGCGACCGCGATTGAAGTCGAAGCGTATCTTCGCGAGCGAGGAATTGTCGTTCTCGACGAGGCGGGGCTGAATGACGGCGCAGTGGCGGACCTGTTGGTGGTGCTTGGCGGCGATGGCTCGATCCTCCGTGCGGCCCGTCGCTATCCCGGGATGCCAATTCTCGGTGTGAACTTTGGCCGAGTTGGATTTCTGGCCGTGGTCGAACGCGCGGACTGGCGACGGGCGATCGATCGGGTTCTCGACGGCGATTGCATCGTTCGGGATGAGCCGACCGTCGCCGTTTCAATCGTACGCTCCGGTCACGACCGTCCTCAGTCGCTCGGCTGGTTTATGAACGACGTCGTGATCCGAAGTCGCGGACCGATGCTGCATACGGAAGTCTATCTGTCCGACAAGTTTGTCAACGTCTACCCGGGCGATGGCCTGATCGCCGCCACGGCGCTCGGAAGCTCAGCGTACAACATGGCGGCTGGTGGACCGATCGTGCTCGACGGTCTCGCGGCACTTTGCCTGACGCCGATTTGCTGCCATTCGCCCCTCAAAGTTTCCCTGGTCGTCCCGGTGACCGCGCCGATTGACTTAGTCGTCGCCCAGGGATCGGATGGTATCCTCTGGCTTGACGGTAGCGAGACGACGCCACTTCAGGTTGGCGATACAGTCGAGATTCGCAACAACTCGCATCGGGTCGCTTTGGTGACGTTTTCGGAAACGACCTACCTCGACGCGTTCGCGTCAAAATTCGAGTATCAGATTCGCCGGGGCTGGCGACCCAGCCGCCATCTATCCCTCCAGGAGAGTTGACTCTCTTTCGCGCGAGGTCTCCCTCTCGCGAAACGGTTCAAAAATGGAGGATTCCGGCGAGCCACCAGATCGTGCTGCCCCCCATCACCAAAATTGAGATCACGAGCCAGAGGTTGTAGTAGGTCGTGCTGTGATCCCGCCCCATCACGCTTCGGTCATTGGCCAGTAGGGCGACGATCCCGATCAGGAACGGCATCAGCACACCGTCGAGAACTTGGGAATCGAACATGGCCACGATGGGGTCAACTCCGATCAACGCGGCTCCTGCCCCCGACAGAAAGGCGACCGAGAGAACCGCGTAGAATCGTGGTGCCTCGCGCGCCGAATGGGACAGACCGGACGGCCAATCAAATACCTCGGCGACGATGTAGCCGATTGAAATGCTGAACATTGGGACGGCGAGCAATCCGGTTCCGAGCAGGCCGACTGCGAAAACAATGCGCGCGACGTCGCCGGCAATTGGGCGCAATGCCATGGCAGCGTCCGCCGCGGTGTTGATCGATTGCTGGCTGGCGAATAGTGTCGCGGCCGTTGTCACCACGATAAAGTACGAGACCAGGTTTGACACGAAGAAACCGGACGTGACGTCCAAAATCGCTGAGCTGAAATGTCGACGATCGCGACGTGCTTCACGCTCTCCCTCGGCTTCCCAGAAGAGGAGATATGGACTAACGGTCGTTCCTAAAAGCGCAATCATCACCACTAGCTCGCGCGAACTGGTTGGCAACGTGGGGACG
>DATLSK010000084.1:0-10782 GCA_035534155.1 Chloroflexota bacterium
CCGCCGAAACCCGGCACGTAGATGCCTGGCTCGAGAGTAATCACCATGCGCGGCTGGAGCGGCGTCGGGTCGGCGGGGATGATGAACGGTGGCTCGGGGTGATCGAGACCGATCGCATGTCCAGAGTGGTGCGGGAAGTAATCGCCGTAGCCGGCCTCGGCGATCGTGTTGCGCACGACTGCATCGAGGTCGCAGGCACGTAGCCCGGGACGAATCGCGGCCGCTCCCGCGGCGAGAGCGGCTTCGAGCACGAGATGTAGCTCTTTTTGCCGTTCGCTCGGCGGCCCAACCACGAAGGTCCGCGTGAAGTCACCCTTATACCAGTGCAGCACCGGAAAGATGTCGACAATAAACAAGTCGCCGGTCTCCAGCCGGCGATCAGTGGCCGGACCGCCGACTCTTTCGGTCCGAGGCCCTGACACGAAGTCGCCCTGTAACGTGAAAGCAGAACCGTGGTGCTGCAGTACCTCACCGTAGACCGCGCTGAAGACGTCAAGCTCGGTCACTCCCGCGCGGATGGTGCGCTGTGCCGCGGCTAAGCCCAGGTCGTTGATCGCCACGGCTCGACGAATCGCGGCAATTTCGTCATCGTCCTTTTGAACGCGCTTCGCCTCAATCATTCCATCGAGTGGAACGACCTCGCCGCGCCCGGCGACGAGCGGGCCGACGTTCCATGGCAAATAGCCGGCCTCGACGCCGATTCGACCACTCCGTAAGCCTACCGCGTCGAATGCTGCACTCAGAGCCGCCGCGATGACATCCTCGGCAACCCGCAGTTGCGTCGGCCGATAGAACTCATACGGGAAAACCTGTAGGCCCGGGTCCAGGTTCCGAGAAAGCGCCTCGTTTCCTCGCGCAACCAGCGCCACTCCCCGTGGTCCGATGACCAGAAAACTCTGCCCGCGCGGCGGCGCGGTGAAACCGACCAGATAGAAAACGTGCTCCGGGCGATTCACGACCGCACCGACAAGTCCCGAATTCGCCAGTTGCGCCTGAAACTGTTCCAAACGAGCCATCACGGCAATGTCCTCGCACCCTGATTTCAGCACGTCCAGTATACCGTGCGAACAATCACGCGATGCGCTGAAATTGACGGCTCGCTCGCCCAGGGTTTTTGCGAAGAGGGAATACCGTGGGGATCCCCTCGCCCCGGAGCGATTCATCGGTAGGCGGATGATCAATGCCGTCGATACCGATCAGCCACCAGGCAGCAAACGGAATGAGGGGATCAGCAGCAATTGCTAACGTACCGAACTAGCGTGCGTCGGTGCTGGTCTCGCCGGTTCGGGCCCGCACTTTCCGGGAAAGCACTTCGATCTCGTTGTGGACGTCAAGCACTTGCGGCAACCACCAGGCATCATCGCCGGCCGCATGCTTGATTCGCTTGTTCGGGACCGTACCAGTCAGCGTGACCACGCCACTATTCACGTCGACGCCGATGCTCACGTGCGGCGGGATCGCAGGATCGTTGTCGAGAGATTGCTCGACAAAGTAGCAAATTTCGTCGTCGGTCGCCGCCCCGAAGCCATAGCCCCCCGCGAATGGGAAGGTTCCGTGGGCACCATAACCGGCGGGCGGAAAACTTGGATTGCTGGACGACCAGGGCATCCCCGGGCCGGGGCCAGGGTTCATCACTGTTGCATCCTCCGTACGTGTGTCCGACGCGCATTTCTGACCGCGCGTTCCGTGCTAGCACGCGGCGCTCCGGAGTGCGGATCGCGTCACCCAAACGGAGCAGGGACGGGCGCTGACCGAACGTTTGATGGTCCCCGGCCGACCGCTCCGCAAGAACCAGACCACCGGCCCCCGATCAGTTGACCGCGAGCGACGCCTCGCGTTCGATTGAGCGACTCAATCCCTCGGCACGACGCATCAGGCCGCGAACGAACCGAAAGAGCAGCGGATCAAAGCTGGCAAGCTCCTTGGCGAGATCTTCGAAAAACCAGGCACTGAGGGCACATGCCAGGTACTCGCCGATACTCTCACGAGCGAGCGGCTCGAGAAAGTGATTCGTCCTCTGCGCCTGCAGGTACAGTGCGCCAAGTTCGGCCCGTTCCCGCGGTGCGAAGAAGGTCGTAGCAACGTGTGCGAACTCATGGCGGATCACCAGCATACTGCGCCACGACGTGACCATGGCGACGTAGCCCAAAGCCACGTCGGTGAGGCCATCGCATTCGTCGATGGTGATGCGAGTTGAATGCCAGCGCCGCCCGCGCATCTCCTCGGTCAAAATCGTGGCGCTCGACAGCTTTTCATCTCGATCGAGAATCCAGATGCGAGTCGGGTACTCACTCGCCATGAGCAGGTAGGACAAGGGATACGCTTCCAGGGCGAGCATCAATTTTTCCGTCGCCCCGACGTGTGGCGAGCGAACCAGCATAGTCTGGATCAGCTCACGCTTTCCGCGGCCAGCCAGCCGCGTGGCCCATTCACGCTGCATTGGATGTCCCAGCACCAGTCCATTCCTCCCTGGCCGAGTGAACCGTCTCTCGAATAACTCCCCCTCGCACGCCTGCTCGTTCGGCTATCCGCGGCTTCCCGCGGATTATATCAAGTTGGCACCGCCCGAACAATCACGTCGCAGTCGGCTTTGACAGTTCGCACCGACTTGGGTATCATGCGTTCTGAATGAACGAGGCACATCAATTGGCGCAACTGGCTCCCGCATCCCATGCCCTCGCCGCGCCGCCGGCGATCATCGTCGAACGTCTCCAGAAGAGCTACGACGGTCGGGCAGTCGTCCAGGACCTCAGCTTTGAGGTGCGGTCGGGCGAGGTTTTCGCCTTGCTTGGCCCAAATGGCGCCGGCAAGACGACGACGATCGAGATCCTCGAAGGTTATCGACAACCAGACAGCGGCTCGGCCCGGGTCCTCGGTCTGGATCCGCAACGCCAACGGGGCGAGTTGTACCGGCGAATCGGGATCATGCTCCAGCAGGGGGGATTCTACCCGAGCGTCACACCACTCGAAGCGATCCGCCTATTCGCCAAGTTTTTTGATAAGCCCCAGGATCCAACCGCGCTGCTTCAGCTCGTCGGCCTCGACGACGCGACGCGCACGCGCTACCGACGCCTTTCCGGAGGCCAGAAGCAGCGACTTTCGCTCGCCGTCGCGCTGGTCGGATTGCCGGAGCTGGTTTTTCTCGACGAGCCGACCGCGGGGATGGACCCGCAAGCGCGTCACGCGACCTGGGATATCATCCGGTCGCTTAAGGAACGCGGCGTCACCGTCATACTGACCACTCATCTCCTCGACGAAGCCGAACGACTGGCCGATCGCGTCGCAATCATCGACCACGGGCGGTTGATCGCCCTCGGGTCGCCTGCCGAGCTCACCGCGGCCGTTCCGACGAGTGACATCTGGCTCACTGCTCCCCCCGGACTCGATCGGGACAGCCTGGCGACCCTGCCGGCAGTGAAGAGCGTGCGTGAGACCGAGCCGGGCCAATACGTCTTCGAAACCGATCGCGCCTTGGATCTG
Organism: Chloroflexota bacterium; assembly: GCA_035534155.1. Lineage (GTDB taxonomy): Bacteria > Chloroflexota > UBA6077 > FW602-bin22 > CADDYW01 > JAJPIK01. The sequence continues at coordinate 3,481 of DATLSK010000084.1, forward strand.
CTGGTCGAGCTTGCCGAGTGGTTGCGCACGCGAGGCATCATCCCGCGCGCCCTGCGCTTCGGCCAGGAGAGCCTGGAAGACGTTTTCTTGCGCCTCACCGATCGAGGGACATCGCCATGAGTTCGTCGTCAAGTCGCGCGGTTGCCGCTCAGACCCAAATGGAGCTCACCTTAACCATGCGTCGCGGCGAGAATGTTCTCGTCACCGTGATCATTCCGGTTGTTCTGCTCGTTTTTTTCGCTTCGCTCAACGTCATTCCGTCGGGAACCAGCAGTGGACTCGATTACTTAGTCCCAGGCATTCTCGCGCTCGCGATCATTTCCACTGGGATGGTCAATCTCGGGATCGCCACGGCCTACGAACGGTACTATGGCGTACTGAAGCGTTTGGGCGGCTCGCCACTACCTCAGTGGGGCTTACTCGTCGCGAAAGCGCTCGCGGTGCTCGCCTTAGAAGTCTTCCAGATCGTTTTACTGTATGCCGTGGCGCACTTTGGCTATGGCTGGCAACCGCATGTCCAGGCTCCGCTTGCCCTGGCCGCGATCATCCTCGGGACAATCGCCTTCTGCGCACTCGGTTTGGCGATGGCCGGCGGCTTACGCGCCGAAGCAACTCTGGCGATTGCGAACGGGTTGTATCTGCTCTTTCTGCTCCTGGGCGACATTGTCCTTCCCCTCGACCACTTACCCGCTCTGTTGCGCCCCGTTGCTTCGGTGTTACCCGCAACCGCCTTGAGCGAAACACTACGGGCCGCCTTCGTTCCGGGGGCAACGACCAGCAGCTCCAGTCTCCTCGCTTTGCTCGCCTGGGCCGTTGTCGCCAGCGTGCTCGCGATCCGAGCCTTCCGCTGGGAATAGCCCCTGGCCCGATATTTGCGCCATCTCCCCTTCCAGGCCAGATCCGTTCTGCGGCGACAACCTCACGGCTCGACAAAACGGATCTCGGTGGGGTAGTTCGTAGCTCGCCGAAGGGAATGGGAGAGCATCTATGCAACCACAACCAGCCCGACCGAATCAACCGGAGAGTACTCCGAAGCTTCGCCAGGAGGCATCACGCCTTCGGGCTCGCTTTGATTGGTTGAATCGCTTCAGCGACGAAGAGCTTCAAAAGATCAGCATTTGCGAGACCGGTGCCGAAATGGTACCCGGCGAGACCTATTTTGACATCTCGCATCCAGAATCAGGTTCATTCGTTGGCCTTGCCGACCAGCTCATTCCGGAAGGCGGCTGTCTCGTACGCAAAGCCGCCGTTCCGAAAGAAGTCTGGAACAAGCTGACGACCTACCCTTAGGAACAGTCGTTCTTTTGTCAGGCCCCGTCGCCGCGTCGCATTTGGCTCACCACGCCGACGGCCAGGATCACCAGGCCGAACCCGAGCAAGCCAAACGCTCCGGCTAAAAGCGCGGTCAATTGACGGAGCGGGCTCGCCTCGACGGTGCTACTCGTGACCGCGGTTGAAGCCGGCGGGACCGCGGTCACCGCGCTCGACGACGGTCCGTTGCCGGAGGCCGCGGTCGCCGTCAGGGCGTTCGTCACGCCAACCACGCGAGGGGTGACCGTCGGCGGACCCTGAAAGCGCGGCGGTGGACTTGGAAAGAGCGGAACGACGGTCGGCACCGTGAATGGAGTCGGCGCGGCGGACGGCCTCGCGCCAGGAGCCGGTGTTGCCTCGGAAACCGGGGGGTTCGTCGTCACATGGGTCGGGGAGACTGGCGGTCTCTCGCCCACCACCTCGGCTGGCACCGGCGATGGCTCGCTCGAGGTCGGCGATGGCGGCGGCGGTGCCGCGGTCGGAGCCGCCCGGATTGCTGTCACGGTGGGAACAATCGTCACCCGCGGAGTTATTTTCGGGGTGACGGTACTGGTCGGCGATGGCGAGGCCTCGACCGTCGGTACCGTCGTCGGGGTCCCCGTCGCGGTAGGTTGCGGCGTGCCACCGAGCGGGACCGGCGTATCGGTCGGAACGGTGCCGGGAGCGACGGTCAAGGGGCCGGGGCCTACCGAATATTTTCCGTTCGCATCGAGAGCCAAGGCATAGGAGTGGGTGCCGGAGTTGCCCTGGCTCCCGGCTTCGACTGAGACGAGAAGGGTATCCCCCCCATTTGGATTGAATTGAAACAACGCGCTGCCGTCCGGCAAACGGGGGGCAAAATTAACTGACCAGCTACCGTTGGCCGCGGTCATGGTGGAGAGTGGAGCGGATATGCTGATCCCGTTGGGATTCAAATTGTTGTAATCGGTGACTCGCACCGTTACCAGCGCCCCGATCACTGGTGTCTTGCCATCGGCTTGCGTAACCGTGCCCGACACGACGTAAATGGGCGGCGGAGTTGATAGGGATTTGCCGGTCGTCACCAAGTAGAGGCTGCCGTTATTACTTGCGACGAGGCCCGCGTCTAGAATCGTGAAGTAGTAGGTCGTACTGGCATCGAGTCCACTGACGGTAACACTGTGGACGTCCCCCAGGGCACCGCCAATCGTGTTTTCCTGAAGAACCGACGAAAGGTTGTCTTTATTCGTTCCGTAATGCAGCGAGCCACTGCTTGGCACCTGGAAATCGGTCACCCAGTTGACGGTGAAAGACGTATCGGTCACGTTTGCAATGCTGACGCTACGAATGAAAGTGGCATCGGGCATCGCCGCGACGCGACTGTAGCCTGCCAGTTCGCTTGCGAACGCCAAGGCAAGAATACCGAGGATCACCCGCGCGTAACGATGCCAGCTACCGTTCGCAGTCGGTCGCGAGCGCAGGCTTTGCTGCCCGTCCATGCCACCCATTCCCACCGGTCCCTGATCCGTCCGCCCGCGGCGTCGTGATACGACGCGAGCGGCTGCCGTAGTATAGGATGGCTAGCCGAAGTCCGTCAACGGCGGCTAACGATCAGGCCTCCGACCGTTCCCAGGCCCCCCAGGGCACTCAGGAGCAGCCCTAACCGCCAGCTTTCCGGCTGGTAGCGAAAGATAACCTGGTGCGGTCCCGGCGCGAGATGCACACCGCGGAACAGAATATCGACCGGGAGAATGGGTTGACTCACGCCATCCACGGTCACCGTCCAACCCGGGTAGTAAGAGTCGGTGAGGACAAGCATGCGTGGCCCCGCCGCGTCGGTCATAAGGGATATCTCTTCGGGACGATCGACGACTACCTTGACCTCGCCCGGTGGTCCGCTCTCCTGGAAAGGAGCCACTCCGCCCGGCCCGTCGCCGGCCGCACTAACCGCGACATCCTGAGCCCGCCAGGTGGGATTTTTCAACTGATCGACGACGCCACCTGGTCCGTTGGCAATTGCCAAACCGTCGGCCAGGAAAGCACGCGGCAAGGTGTCACGATTTTCGTATATCTTCACGTCGCCGAGGAATTCGATCTGGTAAGCGGGTGAGACGACGACCACCTGATTGCTGCCGTTGCCCTGATTGATCAAGGAAAGGCCCCGCAAAACGAGCGGCGCATTGCCCTGCCAGGTAAGTGTGAGTCGATCAATTGTCGTCGGTGCCTTGAACGAGCTACGCCAGAGTCCGAGCGGCATCGGATCAGTGTCGGTCTTCAGGGTTTGAAGCGGGGGAGCCGTGGCTCCCATGGACACGGTCTCGGCCGCCGCCCCGGCCTGAATCGTCAACGTCCCCTCGGGTAACGACGACGTGGCACCGCGTGCAAATACGCCGAAGCTCGTCGCGGCAAACGACGGGCTCACCGCGAGCGTCAACGGCGTATTGGGCGCCAGTACCTGGGTAACCGAGAGATCATAATAGACGTTGTCGATCCATTGGTCACGGAGACGGTCCATGACCAGCCACCGCACGTTGAGCCAACCCAGCAGCCTGGGGTCCGGAGCAGACTTCAGTTGAAGTCGTAGGCGCCCGTCGTCGACCACCGGGCCTTGCACCGGGAAGAGCTTCTTCAGCTCGTTGAAGCGAATCAGAGGTAAGACGCCGCCGTCATAGCCATCGAGCGCCCGGAACCCGAAGCGCATTGGCAGGTTAGGGGTGAGACCTTCGACGTGCTTGATCGCAGTAATGTAATCCTGCTGGGCGATGAGCGGCAGCGTGCCGGCTAACATGGCGCGCAACTGATTGATGTCGCCAGGGTCGAAGGAATTGTCGCCGATCCCAAGAACACGATCGTTACTGTGCTGGTTCAGCATGAAAGCGGTCGGCGCACGATAGCCCTCTACCGCCTGGATCCAGACTGCCTCGTGAAACGGCAAGGCCCCCGCCGCGACGAGCATCTCCCCAAGCAACACGGCGATCAGACCGAACCCGGCCCATTCGCCGCGCTTCGCAAACCAGAGAAAGACGATGCTGCCGACAAGTGCCGCGCCCCAGAGGGTCAGAGTCCCGACCTGGGGCCACTCGATCAGGTGTCGATAAGCCCGATCGTGATAGGCGAGCGCCGCCACCGCTCCAAAGGTCAGCACGTACCCCACGACGATCAGCCGATCGACAGTCCGCCATCCTGTTCGCTGGCGCTGGCCAAACCAGCGCTGCCATTCAATCGGCGAGAGGAAGGTCGCGAGAGTCACCCCGGCTGTTTCCGTGTCCGTAGATTTCGCCCGGCCCAGGCCCAGGACAACGTCCAGCCCCCAACCCGCCAGCATACCAACTCCGATCACCCAGAGGGTGAGCCAGCGGGCCGGCACCCGATACAGCTTAACGCCAGGAATAAAGTCAAAGGCAATCTGAAAAATCGGCGTGTACTTCCCGAAGGCGAGGAACAGTCCAACCACCGCCAGGCCGCCCAGCCACCACGCTTCGCGACTCGGCCGCCGCCAAAGCCCAATCACCGCCAGGACAATAGTGCTGACACCGAGGTAACCAAGCCATTCAGTCGTCACCAGGGGCTGGTTGATCGTCGGCAGCAACGTGACCAACGCTAATGGGGGAGGAAGTGAGAAAGCCGCACCATCGATGAAGCTGGTGCCGGCGGCCCGAATCGACACACCGGTAAGCTCGAGGGTCGGCAAGAGCTGGGCCGCGGCGAGACAAATGCCCAGGAAAGGTCCAGTCGCCATACGCGCGATATCGCTCATCACCTGAGGGACCAACGTGCGCCAACCGGTGCGTCCGACTTCGGGCCACCAGTGCTCGACGAGACGACCGAGCGCGGCGAAGCCGGCCACCACCCCGGTCATGTAGAGTTCCTGACTATGTCCGGCGAAGGCGGCGACCGCGAAAACGAGCGCCGAAATAAACGACCAGCGCCAGCTTCGCAGCGCCGCGCCCCGCTCGAGGGTTGCAATCGCAAACGGCGCCCAGGCCAGCGTCTCGAGCTGATTCAGATGCCCGTTCATGCCTCCGACAAACCCGCCAAAGCCAATGGCAAGCGCAGCGAAAAGCGCACCCATTCGACTCAGTCGAAGGCACCAACGTCCGAGGATATAGAATCCGAGCGTGAGCAACCAGACGTGCCCAACAACGAGGTAAGCGTAAATCCGGCTGACCGGACCGATCAGGTATAAGAGGTTGAACGGATAAAACACGCCGGCCTGACTGTTGGCCAGGAATGGAACCCCCGCGAAGAGGTAGGGATTCCAAAGGGGAATCTGCCCTTCCCGTAAACGATCGGCAAGATAAACCGCGTTGGGGTAGAAATAGACGAGGGAATCGTAACTGGCGAGCACTCGCCCGTCGAGGGTCAGCGGACGGTAAAGAATGATTGCGAACGCGGCAACGACCAGCGCGACGAGCACGTCGCGGCGATCGAATCGGTCGGTCAACTAAACTCCTGCGCTCGCTCCGGCGTCCGACTCGAGGATGACCTCGCCACTCTTGCCGCCTGTCTTGCGTGTTAGTCGAATGTCGGTGATATGCATGGCCGGGTCGATTGCCTTACACATGTCATAAATCGTCAAGGCGGCGGCACTCACCGCGGTCAACGCCTCCATTTCCACCCCGGTCTTACCGTTTGTCTTGACCGTCGCGGTAACGTCCACGGCATTGGCCGGCGGGTTTAGCTCGAAACTCACCGATACGCCGTTCAACAGAAGCGGATGACAAAGCGGAATGATCTCCCAGGTGCGCTTAGCGGCCATGACCGCCGCCACTTGCGCCGTCGCCAGGACGTCGCCCTTGGCAATCTGCCCCTGGGTAATCGCCGCCAGCGTCGCGGGTTGCATCAACACTCGGCCGCGCGCTGTCGCCTCACGTCGCGTATCCGCTTTCTCCGAAACATCGACCATGTGCGGACGGCCACTCGGGTCGAGGTGAGAAAATTCGCTCATCGTTCGACCGCGGCAAGCTCGACCGCCAACCGCGGCTCGTGCTCGCAAGCGCCGGTCAACTCGTGATACATCGTGACCACCCTTTCAGCCACCGATCCCCAGCCAAACCGAAGTACTGACGCGCGCGCCGCGGTCCGCAGTGTTCGGCGAAGGGCTGTGTCGTCGAGAACCTGGACAATTCGGTCGGCAAAGGCCGCCGGCTCACGCCGTGGCACGAGCAGACCGTTATCACCATCGTGGATGACCGTCGGCAATCCGCCGACCTTGGACGCGATCACGGGCGTGCCACAAGCGAGTGATTCCATCGCGACCAGGCCAAAGCTCTCGTAGTACGACGGAACGATGCAAACTGTCGCCGCGCTATAGTAGTTCGGCAATTGCTCCTGGGAAACGGCTCCAGAAAAGCGTACCCGGCCCTCCAGCCCGAGATCGTGGGCCAGGCGGCGATTACGCTGCAACTCTGCTTCGCTGTCCGATCCACCGACCACGACCAGAGTTAGATTCGCACGATCGCGAAGCAGCGCGGTCGACCGCAAAAGTATGTCCAACCCTTTGACCGGATCCATTCGTCCAACAAACAGCAGGACGTCACCGCTCAGACCGAGCATAGAGCGCGACGCCATTTGATCGCGCGGCCGAAAAAGATCCAAGTCGACACCACAGGGAATCACCGCGATCTGCTCGCGACGCGCGCCATACAAATCGATCAAAGCCTGTCGCTCGTGCTCGCTCGACGCGACGATCCGATTGGCCGACGCGACGATCCGCTCTTCAATCTCGATACGCGAGTCGCTCTCTTCTTGCTCGCTCAAAGCCTGGTTCTTCAAACGTCCCAGGGTGTGAAACATCGCGACGTGGGGCACACGCCAGCGACGCGCCAACAAATTGCCTACCCAACCGCTCAACCAGTAATGGCTGTGAATAACGTCATATTCGGCGCCGGTCGCCTGGCGGAAATGCTGGAGATTGCACGTGAATTCCGGGAGAACCTCGGCTACCGCGTTCTTCTCGACCGGGGCGGCCGGTCCGGCGTCTAAATGGATGACCCGGGCATTCGGACCCAGGATCTCGATCTTCGGCACCGT
>DATLSK010000085.1:0-13368 GCA_035534155.1 Chloroflexota bacterium
CTTCGATCACCATGGGCTGATTGGCTTCATAGAGAACCGCAGCGCGCACGTTTCCTCCCGGTTAAGTGCCGAAATTCAGAGGTTGAAATCCCCTCTCCCGGAGGGAGAGGGCTAGGGTGAGGGCTGCCTGGCGGTTAGGCAAGACGTCTCGTGCCACGTCCCATCCCCGCCGCCATCCCTAACCGCCAATCGCCCCGGACGCATTCAGCTTGATCACGCAGCCAAACGTCGGTCCGAGCTCGACTCGTTCGGTGTGGACGTGGTTGTTCGTTGCTTGCACGTTGAGCGCTCGGATTGACTCGGAGCCAAGGGCGCGCGGTGCAAGGTGCCAGGTGTCAACGTGGAAAACGATCGCGGTGTTGCCATCGGTGACGAATGCCCGGACGTCCTCCGGGCGGATCTCGGTGCCGCTCAGGCGGGGCGAGGCCACGATCACAATCATCGGCTTGCCGTCGAAGGTCATAAAGATCTGGTGATGATCGTGGTGACGGTTCACGTAGGTGATTGGCAGATCATCCGCTTCCAGGGTGGCGACGTTGGTGAAGAAAGGGAATTCGGTGCTGGTCAGGACGAACTTCTGCGGTCCCACGACCGTTCCGAATTCGGCAAACGCCTCCGGCGTCAGGGGCTCGGGGGTAATCGTGACCACGCGGAGCTGGTCAGTCCTCGTGTCGGCCATTATGGCTACCTCCGTCCAGAAACGGCTCATGGCGCGTTCTGACTGTGTGTCTTATCTTAGATGCCATGCCGCCGTTCCGCAACTGTTGACAGCGCTCGCGGCTCCTTGTATACTCGTCGCGATCAAATGAAAATGAAAAGTAATTTTAGCCAGTGAAAAGCACCGAACAATATAGTATGCGTGCGATCGAGCGGGTGACGTCGATCATGTCAGTCCTGGCCAGGACGAGTCGGCCGTTAACCTTGTCAGAGGTCGCACTCGGAACTGGCTTGAGCGCACCGACGACGTTTCGTTTTCTCCGCTCGCTCGAAGATCAAGGTTTGGTCGCGGCGGATGAAGAAACGGGTAAGTATCGCCTCGGTTACCGCTTGCTCGAATGGACGAGCGGCCTGCTGCGCCAGGTAGACGTGGTGGCGATTGCCCGTCCGTACGTCGTGGCGATTCGTAATCGATTGAACGAGTCGGTTGGGCTCGCCGTTCCCTCTAACGATTTTTGGATTCGGGTCGCTCGAGCCGACGCCTCGCGCGAAGTGCGACGGGTGTTGGATATCGGCGAACGGGCGCCGCTCCATTGGGCGACGTCCGGCCTGGTCTTTCTCGCGGCGTTGACTGACGCGGAGTTGGACGCGTACGTCCGCCGGGTTCAGGATGATCCGTCAGTGTCGCCCCCTCTGGCGGATCTCCGACACGTCCGGGCGATGATCGCCCGAATTCGCGAGGCCGACTTTGCCGAGCAAGTGACGCCCAGGGCCGATGGGAGCGCGACGGTCGCGGTGCCGATCCGGCGTCACGACGCTCAGGTCGTCGCGGTGATCAGTGTCACCGGACCGGCACCGCGCTATTCTCCGGAAGTGCGGTCACTTTGGATCGACACGACGGTCAGCGCAGCGCGGGAAATTTCGGAAGCTCTTGGCTACCACCGTTCGGAGCCCGACGGCCTGCCGACCGCGTTCAACCATTTGCTAGACTATGAGGACGCGCCGGAACCGGCGTTCCCGGTTCCGGTGTTTGCCTGGCCTGATGCGTGAAGGGGAGATGCGCACCAGGAGAAACCCGCGATGACTGGCATTGGCACAATTGGCATTGGCACATTGAGCGACCACGACGCGCGGTGAAGGCGCTCGCCGCGTGTCGTGAGGCGTAAAAACGGAGGAACCAATGACCGTAACCTCGCCACCTTTGGTGCCCATCGAGCCGGCGTCGCCGGAGGCGGTTCGGAAAGCGCTGCGGAAGGCCTGGGGCCAGTTCGCGACCGGGGTCACCGTGGTCGGTGTGCGCGACGGCACTGGCCTGCATGGAATGACCGCCAACTCTTTTACCTCGGTCTCCTTGAATCCACCCCTCGTGCTGATCTCGATCGACCGTCAGGCGCGGACCCACGCCTTGCTCGAACGTGAAGGACGTTACGCGGTAAGCATTCTCGGTGAAGAGCAGCGCGCCTGGGCCGATCGATTCGCCGGTCGTCAGGGCGATCTGCAGCATCAATTCGAGGACGTTCCGCATCACCTGACCGAGGACGGCTTGCCAATCATCGAAGGCGCCCTCGCGAGCTTCGTCTGTCGAGTCTGCGCGATCCATCCCGCGGGCGATCATTCGCTTTTTATCGCCGAGGTCGAGCGATTCCAAGCCTCCCCCGGTGCCGCTCCACTCGTATTCTTCCGCGGTCACTATCGATCGATTGAGGGCGATGACTAGCGAAATAGGGAGGACGACTGATGCCAACCCACGTCGAGGAAATGACCGAAAACATCGTCGCGACCGACACGCGAGGAACGACCGAGGCATTCTGCCGGCTCGTTCTCGAGGGAAAGCCGTTGTCGGAGCTCATCGTGGCTGGTCTGGGAGCCGCCGCGCCGTACTTGAACGTCCCGGCGCATACGATGATCCGACCGGATGGCGATCTGAAGGGCGTCAATTACGATCATACGGTCATGGGCGTGCGCGGCTCGTTGGCGATGATGTCGGCCCTGCCGGACAAGCTCCGACTTTTGCCGATGACCCAGGCATTCTGGTATTTGCCGGATGGTCTGGATATCTGGGATCAGCTCCTTTGTGAGCAACCTGGTCACTACGCGCGCGAGAACGAAAAATGTCCGGTGCTGCCCGAATCCGAACCCCAGGTGCACTTCGAAGATCAACCGGCCCTACGTAATGGCTCGGTCGAAGATCGATTCCGGCGGTGGCTCAGCAGCACGATGCTCGGCGACCGGAGCGAGTCGTATCGGTTGTTTCTCGGATTGGCCGAGGAACCCGAGTACCGCGAGCGTTTGAAAGAGCAGCTGCTGTTTCTTTCGATTATCGACATCCAGGACACGATCATTGGCCCGCACAAGCGGAAGATCCAGAACATCGGCCACAAGTCGTTCCGAGCCCGGGCGTTAATCGACATCGCCGACTACGTTGGCTGGGAAAACGCCCACCACGTCTTTTACGGAATCGTCCCGGACTTCGCCTGCTGGCCGCGCTTTTACGATCTCTGGTCCGAAATGTCCGCGAAGGTGCCGCAAATCTTCGGGCCGGCGTGGCATACCCTCAAGCAGGTCAATCAGGAGCACCTGACGGTCGAGGAACGAGACCACACCATGGATGTGATCGTCCACGCAACCTCGGCCGACGAGGTCAAAGAGCAGATCACGGCATTGCTCAAGCGTGGGATTCGCTTCACCGACATTGCTCAGGCGGTGGTGCTTGGCCATGCCGCCTATGTGATGGACGTGGCGGACAATTCACGGTCGTTTTTCACGACCGGCCACGCCTTTGACTACTGCAACGTCGTTCATTATTGGATTCGTCGGTTTGAGAATCCTAACCAGGTCAAAGGTCTCTATCTCATGGCCGTGTTTATGAATGACGCGATTCAGGCGACGCTCCAGGGCGGCGCGGGATTCCCGTCGGATCTCGAGCCACCCGCTGGCCATCAGGCCTGGGCGGCGGGCCTGACTCGTCAGGAGACGCTCGTCGAGCTAGACAACGCGATTGCCCAGCTGCAATCAGGCAAAGCGACGGCGCTGGCGGATGCCTATATCGATCGCTTCAGCGAACGCCAGGACCTGATTGCCACCCTGGCCAAAGGCGCGGCGCGTTTCCAGGCTGACCCGCACATGCAGCGAAACGCTGCTTCGTCCCAGGAAGAGTGGACGAACAACACGATCGGCAAGCGCGACCTGATCCTCCGGGCCCAGGCTCGCTATCTCGCGTCGGGGAAAAAGCGGACCCTGTCGTCGGACTGCTTTCACCTGTTCCACGACTTTTTCGGGAACTGACCGGCGGAGCCCTGAAATGCACAAACGGTCAAAACCGGGTGCGTCCGCTCCCGTCGGTAATTGTCGACAAGTCCTCGAATTCGGAATACCGTTGAGAGTGGGACACCGCCTCGCTCACCGGAAGCGGGCGGCCTCAGACGTCGTTCCATCGAGGAAGATATTATGAATAGCCTGGGTCCCGAGACTCCCTCGGCCAGCGGGCCAGTTCGATTGGGGAGCCGAGCGCCCGATTTCAGCTTGCCGAATCAAAATGGTGAGTCGGTCCGCCTGTACGACTACGTTGGCAAGAGTGCCGTCGTGCTCTACTTCTATCCGAAAGACAACACTGGCGGGTGTACCAAGGAAGCCTGCGCCTTTCGCGACAGCTACGAGGCCTTCACCGAAGCCGGGGCGGAAGTCATTGGCGTGAGCTCCGACCCGCCAGATTCCCACGCGGGGTTTGCCCGTCAGTACCGATTGCCGTTTATTCTGTTGAGCGACGTTGGGGGCTCGGTGCGGAAACTGTACGGCGTCCCAAAAACCTTTGGTCTGATCCCCGGACGGGTGACCTACGTGATCGATCGCAACGGAATCGTCCGTCACATTTTCTCAAACCAGTTCGCCGCTGAGAAACACGTCACCGAGGCTTTGAAGACACTGACCGGGACGTGAAGTTGGACCACGAAAGACACGAAATGCGACTTTCGTGGTCCAAAGCTCCCGGGCGTTTAGCTCGGCCGGAACTCGACTTCGACTTCCTGGACCGCTGCTCCCAGGTTTGGATCGCAGTTAGCGGTGAAGTTAACGGTCACGACGTTTGACGCCTGGTTGCCGTTGCCGTCGATGAGCTCCACGTACCAGGTTCCGGCGCGTGGACCACTACCGACGATTCGGTCCCAGTAACCGTCCTGCCCGTTGTCATTCTTCGTGCTGGCGATGTAGACGTTCCCGTAGTCATTCCAGCTTTTGAGGGTCATGCCATTCACGCCGTTACCGTTCGCGTCGCGAGTGAAGGCGCGAATGTAGGTCGTACCGCAATTCGGATAGGTGTTGACGTAGGTCGAATGCCAGGGAAAGTTCTGGGCGGCTGGCGCCGGAGGCGGAGTCGCCGTCGGCTGAGCCGGCGCGGCGGTTGGTTGGGCTGGCGCGGCGCCACCGGGTCCGAGCGGCTGAACGGCCGCGGCCGGTAGCTGACCGGCTTGTTTGAGCAGGTCACCGCCGAGAATTCCGACGACCGTGCCCGGAGCGGGCATGCCGGGGACGCTATCGGTCCAGAGCTGGAAGGCGATGCGTTGGAACCGCTGGGTAATGAAAGGCCCGTGCTGCTCCGGCTGGGACATCGGCAAGCCATAAAACTGGATCGCCACGTCCTGGTTCCAATTGCTGATTGACTGTGGATTCGGATTGGCCAGGAACTTCGCTTTGATCGCGCTGTTGGTTAGCCAGCCCAGGCGCGTGCTGACCGCCTTTTGATAGTTGCCGCCTGAGCCATCGTCAGCGATCGGTCGCGGCACTCCCTTGACGTTGAACAGCCAGTCGTCTTGATTCGCCGCCTGCAAGATCTGAAAGGTGTTGGCGAGGACGGCCTGATCGAGCTCGGGGTGCCATTGCAGCAGCGCCCGCTGAAAAGGCTGATAGGTGAAGCCGTCGCTGCCAACGTACGGCTCGCCGATCGGGTAGCCGAGCGTGGTAACGCCGCCGAGGCGCTGAAACTCGGTCCAAAACGCGATGGTGTGGCCGTTGGAATCGGTGCCGGTGTCGCGGACCGCGAAGCCCTGGCCGCCACCTCCGCCGGTTTGGCTGAAGAACCAGCCTCCGGGGACGGCGTAGTCCGGTCCGGTGGCGGCGAACGCCGGGGAAGTCGTCACCAAGGCAGCCGCGAGCAACAACCCAGCGGCAACGAGCCTCGCCCAGCGCGAGGCGTGAAAAACGGAGAAACGCATGTCGTCTCCTCACACGTGTTCCGAGTACAGAGTGACGAATGACGATTCGACATGCGCAGGTGGAACGCGCCAGCCTTCGCTCACTCACGAACTGGAACAATTCTGCGTGGATGATCAGTCGCGGCGCGATTGTATCGATCCGGCGGGCGCTCGTCAAGCAGGCGGGGGGGGACTGCACTCGCCCGGCGAGGGGGCGCAGGCATTCAATGCGGTTTCAGGATCGCATGCGTCGTTGCTCGAAATCGGCCCGAATGTGCGATTCGAGGGAGTAGATGATGATGATTCCGGCCAGGAGGAGACTGATCCGGATCAAAGTGTGAAACACTGGTTAGTGCACGTGGCGTGCCGACTATTTTGGTGTCGCATGGCGGAAGGACTTGACCGAGACGGATAATCGGATTATCGTTTTATCAGATACATGGCACGAGTGACTTGACTGACTATGACAACCACGATCACAGCGACTGAATTGGCAAAAAATCTGTCGGACGTTCTCAATCGCATTCACTACCGCGGCGAGCGCTTTCTGATTCAACGAGGTGGGGAGCCAGTTGCGAGTCTGGGGCCGGTGACCGGCGCACCGGGCGTCATCATCAGGGATGTTATCGCTCAAATCGGGGATCTGGTTCTCCCCGGGGACGACTTCGCTCGCGACCTCGAGGTTGTCCAAAGCGCGCAATTACCTGCCGAGACGGCGCCATGGCCCAACTGATCGACTCGAGCGTGTTCATTGCCCTCGAGAGGCGGGGACTATCGCTGGGTGCCCTCGCGGCAGCAATCCCCGACGAGCCAATTGCGCTGTCGAGCATGACCGCATCCGAGCTGTTGATCGGGGTCCACCGGGCCGATTCTCCGGAGCGGCGATCGCGGCGCGAGGCATTCGTCGAGGCAATCCTGTTGGCCATCCCGGTCGTTCCCTTTGATCTTCGCGTCGCTCGAACCCACGCTCGCCTCTTAGCCGAGCTCGCCGGCGTCGGCCAACCGATCGGCGCTCACGACTTGATTATCGCGGCGACGGCCGTCGCCAACGGTTTGGCGGTGCTGACGGACAATCTGCGCCACTTCGATCGCGTGCCGGGGCTGCGCGTCCTCCAGCCCCGGTGGTGACGATTAGCCCTTGATCCCGCTCATGACGATGCCTCGGACAAAGTAACGCTGGAGCGCGAAGAAGAGCAGAATCGGCGGAAGCGTGTCGATAATCGACGCGGCCATCAGTAATTGCTCGCGCGGCTCGCCGCCGGTCCCAGCTTCCTGCTGGAAGAAACGAAGGCCAAGCGGCAGGGTGAAGTTGTGCTCGCTGGTGAGATAGATCAAGGGGCTGATGAAGTCGTTCCAATTCCAAAGAAAGGCAAAGATCGCCACCGTCGCCACCGCGGGCAGCGTCAGGGGCATCAGAATGTGCCAAAAGATCTGTACCCCACTTGCCCCGTCGATCTCGGCCGCGTCGTCAAGCTCGCGGGGAATGGTCATGAAAAACTGACGCATCAGAAAAATGAAGAACGCACTGCCACCGAACCAGGCCGGGACCCAGAGTGGGAAAAGGGAGTCGAGCCAACCAATGTCTTTATAAAGGAGAAAGCGTGGCACCATCATGACCTGGGGAGGGATAATGAGTGTGCTCATCAGCAAGATGAAGAATGCCCCGCGTCCCGGGAACTTGAACCGGGCAAATCCGTAGCCAACCGCCGCCGCGGAAAGGGTTTGTCCGAGTGTCGTCAGCACGCCGGCCACCAGGCTGTTCTCGATGAACCGCAACAGCGGCGCGAAGGTCCAGATCTCGACGTAATTTTGCCAAACCAGGGTGGGCGGAAAGAGCTCCGGTGGATACACGTACAGGTCGGTTGGCCCTTTCAGCGAGCTTCCGACGGTCCATAGGAACGGGCCCATAAAGAGAATTCCCAGCCCGCTAACGACGGCATACCAGACAATACCGCCCAGGACACGATGCGTCCCGGCTGACTTCGCGGCGACCGCGGTCGACCGCGCCTGCGTCGAGGTTGCCATCGCTAATCACCACCTTCGTAGTGGACCCAGGATTCGGACCAACGAATTTGGAGGTACGTGAGGCTGACCACGAGCACGACAAAGATCCAGGCGAGCGCCGACGCGTAGCCCATATCGAAGTTCACAAAGGCCGATTGATAGAGCTGGAGCATGTAAAACCACGTCGCGTAATCCGGACCCCCGTTCGTGGTAAGGAACGCCACTTCGAAAACCTGGAGTGAGGCAATCGTCGCGAGGACCAGATTGAAATAGGTCGAGGGAGAGATTAGCGGGACGGTTACGTGCCAGAATCGGGCGAAATGGCCGGCGCCGTCCACCTTGGCCGCGTCGTAGAGCTCCTGTGGAACACCTTCGAGCGAGGCGATGAAAATGACCATGCGATTCGCGCCAACGCTGCTCCAGAGAATGATGATCACCAGCGCGAACAGTGCCCATTTCGTGCTGCCCAGCCAGCCGGGGCCGGTCCCGCCGGCGGCGTTGATGACGTAGTCGAGCGGTCCGACCTGGGGATCGAAGATCCACTGCCAGATCAGCACCGCCGCGACGATTGGCGTGAGGCCAGGCAAAAAGAAGATCGTTCGGTAGAGAGCGGTCCCCCAAAATCGCGCGGTCAGGAGTAAGGCCAGGCCGAGGGAGATGATCACCCCGGCGGGAACGGCTTCGATCGCGTAGGTGAAGCTCTTGAGGAGCGAGTTCCAAAATTGAGGGTCTTTTGTGAAGGCGTAAATGTAGTTGTTTACCCCGATCCATTGCGGCGCGGAGACGACGTTGTAGCTGGTGAAGCTGAGATAGAGTGACGCGACGGTTGGGCCGAGATAAAAGACGACGAACCCGAGGAGCCAGGGCGAGATCCAGAGGTAACCGGCGAAGGCGCGGCGGCGGTCACGCGCCGTCCCGGACCGCCGCGTGGCGGTCCGGAGAGTCGTTCCCACGGCTGACATCAGCGGGCTATTGACGGGGTTTGCTCAGGACCGTGTTCATCGCGTCCTGAAGCGTTGGGATGATCTTGTCTGGAGTAGAGTCGCCGCTCCACACTTTCGACATGGTATTGTCCATTGCCGTGTTCAGCTCGAGGAGGCGGAAGTTATAGGGCTCGTCGAGAGGCATGGTATTTTCCGTGGCGGTTTGCCAGACGTCGACGTACGCTTTGCCGTACTTTTGCCCGGGACGAGGATCGGCCCACACGTCGGGTCGGGCGCCAAAGAACGAGTTGGCCAGAGCGTTTTGGACGCCGCTCTCTTGATTGGTCAGAAACTCAATGAACTTGAACGCCTGGGCCTGGTTTTTCCCTTTGCCGTAGCCCGAGATGGTATCGACGTGGGCCATCGAGCCCCGCGTTCCTTTCGGACCTTTCGGCATCAGGCTTATGCCCATCTTGAATCGGGTGCCGATCTTGTCGGTCAAGCTCATGTCCCACACGCCGCTGTTGAACATCGCGACAGTGCCGGCGACAAATGGTGTTTCTGCTCCGGCTTGTGGCGTTTCGGCAAGTAATGGATTGCACTTGAGCTGGGTGCGTACGTTGTAGAACCAGGTGATGGCATCTTTGAATTCAGGAGTGTTGGCGGCCGCCTGTTTCTTGTCCTCGCTCATAAAGTCGCCACCGAACGACCGGACCTGCGAGATCAGGCCTTCGAAGGGAGTTGTTTTCGAGATGATTCCCCAGATGTCAGTGTGACTGCCGGTGCGCTTGGTGAGCTTCACTGCCTTCTGGGCAAGGCTGTCGAAAGTTTCGCTGTCGACGCTGGGCGCCTCGACGCCGGCCTTCTGCAACATGTCGATGTTGTAGTACAGCCCGATGTCATCGGGGTGCATGCCCCAGGGTAGCGCGTAGAGCTTCCCGTCGAGCTTGAGCGTTTCGATGGCCGCCTTGAACCATTGGCCGACGTCGACCTTGTCGGACTGAATGAACGGATCTGCCGCGATTAGCTGCTGGGCAAAGGCGTAGTTGTCGTACATTCCAAAGCCGGTGCTCACCCAGAAGACGTCGCTCGCCGAATTGGCGGCGAACTCGGCGCTCAGCTTCGGATAGTAGGCATCGTTGCTGCCGGCGATTGGTTTCTGCTCGATCGTGAATTGCGGATTGGCCTTGTTGAAGGCAGTACTCCGCTCTTTGAAGTAGGGAGCGTTGCCGCTACGGTAACTCAAGCTCAGCGAAACCGCCTGACCGGCCGACGCGGCGGTCGCGGCCGGCGTCGCGGAGGTCGAGGACGAGGACGCGGCCGTTGGCGCGGTCGTTGGCGCGGGTGCACTCTTGGCACTCGCGGCCGTCGGTGCGGCCGCCGGCGCGCTGCTCGCGCTGGCGGCGGTGGGCGCGGCCGCGGGCGTGCTGGATTGGCAGGCGGCGACTAAGGCGGTAAGAGCCAGTCCGCCTCCCAGCAGCAGCGCTCGGCGGCGACTCAGAGACGGTTGAACGCGCGAATCCATGAATCTCCTCCTAACTTGACACCATCGGGCTAGCAAAGAACCCTATACAGACTCACGTCGGAGAGCTTCTGTTTCTCTTCCTGACCTCAACCAGGCAAGTCACACGCGAGAGACGAGCGATTAGCTCCGAGGCTCCAGCTTACGGCAGCCCGGACGGTCGTATCGATGGAACTCGCCGACCGGGGTGATCGCGACCCGGATCGCCGGGCGATCGCCCAGCACCTCGATGTGGTGCCACAAGTTCTTCGGGGCGAAAACCACGTCGCCCGCCTTGACGCGATGCGGCTCCGGCGCGTGCTCGTATTGCCACGAAAGCTCGCCCTCGGCAATGATCCAGGTTTCGTCGTGCAGGTGATAGTGGGTGTCGTTCGGGTGACCCGGCGCCTGGCAGATAACCGTCACGACAAACTCGTCAGTGACGACCACCCGCTCACCCCACGGCGGCGGTCCCTTCTTCTCACGGAGTTCGGCGATACAAGCGGTAAGGGTTTCCTTGTCGAGGGTAAATCCGGCCATCCCTGTCCTTCTCCGTTTATCCGTCATGCCGTGCCCAAGGTAGCACGCGGTCTTCGGGAAGTCAATAGATACGGGCCTTTATATGCAAATGAGGCGAATGAACGGGACGCGACCGACGCGCGGTTGGCTCAGCGAAAGAGCGAGATGTCGGCGAAACCAGGGGCGGCCAGAGTCAGACGAGACCAAACCCGTAGGTGTCGAGGAGTGAAGCGAGCAAGGCGGTATTCTGCGGTTCGGCCAAGGTGCCCACCGACTGTTCGGAAACGTCATTCTGCAAATGGTCAAAAAACGCTGCGCACAAACGCGTTTCGTCGTGGCGAGAAGGATAGAGGATTCCGTCGGGAGCCGAGGGATGCTGACAGATTGCCCGAGACCATTGCTGGGCAATTCCGTAGTCGGCGCTGAAAAGTCGAGCGTCGGCGCCGAGCTTTGCGAGATGCGGACCGGTGACACCCACCAGTCGTACGGGGCGGCGTGTGGTGATTCGGGAAAGCTGACGGGTGACGAGGTCGGCGGTCTGAATCGCGCGAATTCCCGTGTTATGGCCAAAGGTCTCGATGAAGGCCGCGAACGCATCGCTGCCAACATAGAGGACGCCGTAGGAACCATCGGGAGCGTCCCATCGTCCCGGTGGGAAACGAGGTGGGTTGTTCCCCCAGTAAAGTGCCGACTTGCCGGCGACGTGGATCCGCAGCCACCTTTGCTCTAGGTCAAGAATCGGAAGGGACCGATTAGCAAAGTCGACTGGGGGTAGCGGATGTGGTCCGGGTAGACTGCTGGCCATCCTCAGGCGGCGCTCTGGTCGCCGTAACTGGCGGCTGCCTTCTTCACGTCTGCGACGTTTCCATTGCGCAACTCGTCCAGCGGTCTGGCTCCATTCAAAAGGCGATTCGGACTGAGTAGAAATGCCGCCCGGGTCCAGGGACCAGGAAGAGTAAAAGAAGCGAGTGTCTCGACGAATCCGGGAAGTACCCCTGATTCATCGAACTGCCACTGAGGATAGGCATAGGCCTTGGCTCCGATCGGAAGTGCGAGCAATTGACCTTTGCTTCGTCGACGATCCACCGCCTGCCGAGAGATGTGGAGGTGCTTGCCAACCTGTTCGGCGGACAAGTAACCACCTTCGGCCAGCAGAATCTGCTCGCGCATCTGATTGCCACGCAAGCGCGCATTCCGGAGGGCGTCGTTTCCTGAGTCGATGTCGCTCGGTGGTGCTTGTTCGAGCAGGTCGATCAGAATGTCTCGGTCGGAAGAGTTGGCCAGGATTCCAGCGATCTGGTTCTCGTCGAGTTGCGCTTCAATCTCCTCCAATGCTTCCAGGCCACGGGTGAGAACCGCAGTGCGAGCGGGCGCGCGTCGATTCGCTAAGATACGCAAAGCGCTCAGGAGGAACTTGACGTCGACCGGTTCCGCGAGTGTAGCAGTGCTGGTCACGAACGCTTCAATGGCGAGACCTTCGGTGCGCAGGAACTCCTCGTAGGCCGTACCGTGGCTGCGAGCACGCGTCCATGCCAATTCGAGGAGCTTGTCGAGTAGTACGTTTTCAGCGGTGGTGTCCACCTTGTCGGCAGTCGTCGGACGTTCCGAGCGCGCGTTTCGAATTGGCATCGTTGCCTCCATGATTGACAGTGTCCATTGTAGCACAGGAGTTGCCATTGTAAATGTAAGGCGACGTTTGTGTGCCAGGCTGGTCCTTTGTGTCAAGACGGTGTACAATGCGCTCGATTGTCGGGTGGACGAAGGGTGGAAGTCAAAAGAGCGTCATCGGGCGCCGCGTCGTGCCTGGAGGAAAATGATGTCATTCTTCAATCGAGGAATCCTCTTGTTCTGTACGGTAGGCGCTGCCCTCAAGATTACCGAGGGAGAGCGGAGTGCGCGCGGTAAAGCCGCGTTTGAGCACATTCGAGCCGATGTTTCGACGGAATTGAGCCCAGAGCAGGTGGCGGAGGAGATCACGACGGCGTGGAGGGACGTCCGGTGGAAGTCCATTGCCATTGAGCTTGTCGAAAATGAAGAGATGAGATGCCGAGCTAATTTAGGCGTCGTACGGCAGCAAGCGGAATGGTTTTCCTCGAGGTCCAGAGATCGCGCGAAAGTGACGCTGATCTAGCGTCAGGACATCGGAGCAACCGAAACGCTCGGCCAATACCACGATCGAAGCGTCGGCAAGTCCCAAGCGCAAATCAGTATACTGCTGAATGATCGTTCGAGCGGTCGCGATGTCGGCGGCATCGAATGCCTCGAGCTGATAGGCACCGATTGCGACGTCCTCGAGAACCGTTAACTCGGAGGTCTGACCAGCGATTTCGGCAACCAGATAAGCGAGCTCAGCCAGGACGAATGGCGAAAGTATCCGCCGTTCGGGTCGGGCGAGGATATCTACCACGGCAGCGTGGTGACGGTCACTCCGATCGTAGTTGGCAAGAAGTCCGCTCGTATCAAGCAGGATCACCGCTCGCCAAAACCCTTCAGCAGTTCGTCCACCCGCTCGGATAGGTCCGACACCCCGCTCTCGAAGATTCCCTGATGTGGTGGCGGAGGCTGGTGTTGAGCGATA
>DATLSK010000086.1:0-4786 GCA_035534155.1 Chloroflexota bacterium
CGAGCAGTCCGAGCCTCGGATCGTTCAGCTCGGATTTGAGCTCGTCGCCGCGGATGCGCATGTCCGCGTGAGGGGGGCATGGACGGAAAACGACCGGTTCCGGAGTCACCTGGCCACTCTCGATTGGTCGGCCCTCGGCGAGCCATTTGACGATGCCGCCATTCAACAGCTTGACCTTGGTATGGCCGTAGTAGGCAAGCACCCACCAGAGACGAGCGGCGGTGTGGGCGCCTTCGTCGTCGTAGCCGACGACCAGAGTGTCGTTGCCAATGCCCAGGCGGCCCATCGTCGCCGCCACTCCCTCCGGTCGCGGCGCCAAGTTTGGCGGCGTGGCGGTCGGGGCGGACAGATCAGTTGGATGCGCCATGTAGACAGCGCCGGGGATGTGACCGGCGAGATAGGCGTCACGGCCAACGCGGCCATCGTAGTAGTAGCGACAATCGACGATCCGCAGATTCGGATCGGTCAGGTGCGCGGCCAGCCAATCGGTCTCGGCCAGAAGTTCCGGATGGGCGTAAGCAGCCATAGTCATCTCCGTCTTACGAGAGTGTTTCGAGTCTGGTTAGAAAGTCTTTTGCGGTCACGACGGGAATGCCGGCGTATTCGCCCAGGCTGAGCACGTCACTGGACTTACGCGGTGTCTCTATTGTAACTGACCTGTAACCTGTCCACGAGTCCCTTGCGCCAACCGGCCGTTCCCTCTATCATCTGCTTCGTGAATGATGCACCGCCGGCCAACGATCAGATTTGCCCCTTCTACGCTGACGACCTCGTCACGATTTACTGCGCCGACAGCACTGACCTTGACGTTCTCGACGACGCCAGCGTCGACCTGATCGTCACGAGCCCGCCGTACAACCTCGACATTTCCTACAATGGCTACGCCGACGCTCTGCCCTACGACCGGTACCTGCATTGGGTGGAACGCTGGGCGCGGGCGCTATTCCGGGTTTCCCGATCGACCGGTCGCGCCTGCATCAACATTCCTCTCGATAGCAACAAAGGTGGAAAGCGGGCCGTCTACGCCGATTACGTGCGCATCTTCAAGGACGCTGGTTGGCAGTATCAA
Organism: Chloroflexota bacterium; assembly: GCA_035534155.1. Classification (GTDB taxonomy): domain Bacteria; phylum Chloroflexota; class UBA6077; order FW602-bin22; family CADDYW01; genus JAJPIK01. Next base: position 1,070 of record DATLSK010000086.1, read on the forward strand.
ACGACGATCGTTTGGAACGAGCAGAACATTTCGCGGCGCACCGCCTGGGGAAGTTGGCTGAGTCCATCGGCGCCATTCGTGACCGCGCCGGTCGAGATGGTGCCAGTATTTTATAAGGATGATTGGCGTCGGCCCCGCGGCCAGCGACAGAGCGACGTCACCCGCGACGAATTTCTCGCCTGGACCCTCGGGGTGTGGGAGTTTCCTGGCGAAAACCCCAAAAAGGTGGGCCACCCGGCGCCATTCCCGATCCAGCTCCCCTACCGACTAATCAAGCTCTACTCCTACCTCGACGACGTGATCCTGGATCCGTTCCTTGGCTCCGGCACCACCGCCGTCGCCGCCAAGCAGCTGAATCGCCGGTGCAGCGGAGTGGACGTCGATCCGCATTATTGCCAGGTCGCGGCCGAGCGCTGTCGAGGGGTCAGCAAGGCCCTAACATCCGGAGAATAGCCGATTCACTCCGGGTCAAAGACGTGGGCGACCCCGGTCCGTCCGGCCAGGGCATCCTCGATGCGCTGTCGGGCGCGGGGACTCAGCGGCTCCGGTAAATTGTCTTCGGCAAAGAAACCGCCCGCGGTGATCTCACCGTTCGGTTGCCAGGAGTCCTGGGCAACGATATGCGCCCCGAAAAACAAGACCAGGTCATCTTTGCTGGGCACCGAATATACTCCGATCAACTGATCGGTCTTGACGAGATAACCAGTCTCTTCGCGCACTTCGCGTTCGAGCGTCTGTGTTGGCGTTTCCCCGCGCTCCATCCGGCCGCCCGGCAGCGTCCACGTAAGCGGGCCATAACCCCGTTTCACACAGAGAATCCGGCGCTCGGAGTCAAAGATCGCCGCGAAAACCGCAACTGTCGGCACAATTACCTCTCTGGTCATCGACATACGCTCCGGTCGGTCTGTGGCCTCAAAGATCACCGGCCGTACGATTCCATCTCCGCATTTGGCAGACCTCACGGATGCTTGACGGCCTATCAAAGCATGGTAGCATCAGATTGAATCTACGATGTGAGAAGTGTTTCCAGATGCGGCAAAAGAGCGCTCTGCAAGATCGGCCGACGGTCGTAGCCAGACGTTCGTCCGTACCTTACACCGCCGAAACCGACGCTTGATACAACCGCGCGTAGTGGCCGCCGGTCTTGAGGAGCTCGTGGTGGCTGCCAATCTCGACGATTCGGCCTTGCTCCATGACCACGATCCGATCGGCCGAGCGCACCGTGCTCAAGCGGTGGGCGATGATGATGGCGGTACGGCCCTTCATCAGTAAGTTCAGCGCGTCTTGGAGCTTCGCCTCGGTTTCGGTATCGACGTTCGCCGTCGCCTCATCTAGGATGAGGATCCGGGGATCGGCAAGCAAGGCCCGGGCGAAAGAAACGAGCTGGCGCTGACCCGCCGAGAGGTCAGATCCTCGTTCGGAAAGCTCGGTAATGTAGCCCATGGGCAAGTGGGCGATAAAATCTTCGAGCCCAACCGCCCGGCAGGCTTCGTCCATCTCGGCCCGGGTCACATTGGGACGACCGAAGCGCAAATTCTCGGCAATCGTGCCCGAGAAGAGGAATGGATCCTGGAGCACGACGCCAAGCTGCTGGCGAAGCGAGCTCTGAGTGACCGAGCGAATCGGCACCTCGTCGACGCGAATGCTCCCGGACGAGACATCGTAGAAGCGACAAGCGAGACTGATCAGCGAGGTCTTGCCGGCTCCAGTGGGGCCAACGACCGCTACGTGCTCGCCAGGCTGGATGTCCAAGTTCAGATCTCTCAAGACGAGCCGGTCCGGCGTGTAGCCGAATTGGACGTTATCGAACGTGATCTCCCCTTTCAATGGGGGGAGCACGTGAGCCTCGGGGGCATCGACGACGACCGGCGGGGTATCGAGCAAAGCAAAGATGCGCTCGGATGCGGCCATTGCTGCCTGCAGAGCGTTGTAGCGCGCCGAAAGGTCGCGAATTGGGGTGAAGAATTGGGTGATGTAGGCGAGAAAAGCAACGAGCGCGCCGATCGTCAACTGGTTCTGAAGGACCATCGCGCCGCCGACGACGAGAATCAGCGCGGTGCCCACCGCGCTGATCAAATCCATCGTCGGGGCGAACGCGGCGCTGACTCTGGTCGTGCGAATGATCGCGTCAAGCAGATCCTGGTTGAGCGCGTTGAATCGCTTGCGATTCTCCCTCTGCCGACAGAAAGCTTGGGTCACCCGCACCCCGGCAATACCCTCGGCGATCGTTCCGTTCATAATCGACGAGCGACGCCGCCACTCGCGATAGCCCGCGCGCATGCGGTCGCGCAGGACCTGCGTGGCGATGACGATGACCGGGATCAAGGAAAAACAGACGAGCGATAGACGCACGTTGAGTGAGAGCAGGGTGACGACAATGCCCAGCAGCACAATCGTGTCGGCGAGAGTCTGGAGAATGCCCGAGCTGAGGAGGTTGCTTATCGCGTTCACATCACCCGACATGATCGAGAGCAGTCGCCCAACCTTGTAGCGGTCGTAAAACACGAGCGACAGGCGCTGCATGTGCACGAAGAGACGCAAGCGGAGCAAACGGAGCACTTCGAAGGCCGATTTGTTCAAAAGGTAGCTATAGGCCATGCCGGTGAGCGCCTGGATCGCAGCGGCGCCGAGGAAGAGCATGCTCAGCAGATAGAGCTGCCCACGGTTGCCACTTGCCAGGGGGACGTCGATGATCTGCTTCTGGATGTAGGGTCCGAACAGGCTGCTCAGGGAGGTCACGAGCATGATCGCACCGGTCAAGATCAGAAGCTGCTTGAATGGCGTGGCGAATATCGTTAACCGACTCATCATCCGGCTGTCGTAGGTCGTGCCGCTGATCGTATCGTCCTCGAGGCTCAACGCCAGAACGTCGCGCTTACCCTCTGCCGCGACCGGCTTGGTTTGCGGTAGAACTGGCGCCTCTTCGTGAATGACCGGTTTGGCGGTGCCGCCGTTGGCCACGCTGTCCGGGATCCGCAAGCGCTCGTGATCGATCACGTCGTCGGCCTGGGCCGCTTGTTGCTGCCAGAGACGCGCGTACAGGCCCTTGCCCTGAATCAGATCGTCATGCTTGCCCGACTCGACGACCTCACCCTGGTCGAGAACGAAGATCCGATCGGCATCGCGAACACTGCTCAGCCGCTGGGCGACGACGAACGTCGTATGGCCGGCGCGTCGCGCCTTGATGCGACGCCAGGCCTCTGCCGCGGTGACCGGATCGAGTGCCGAGGTCGTGTCATCGAGGATCAAGATGCGGGGGTTGATCAGCAACGACCGCGCCAGAGAGAGACGCTGACGCTGGCCACCGGAAAGGGTGATTCCACGCTCGCCGACCTCGGTCTGGTAGCCTTCGGGCAACGTAACGATGAAGTCGTGCAGGCAAGCTGTCCGCGACGCCTCGATCACTTCTTCGAGCGAGGCGCTCGGTCGACCGAAGCGGATGTTATCGGCGATCGTCGCCGAAAAGAGGAATGGATCCTGGAAAACGTAGCCGATTTGCTGCCGCAGCGTATCGAGCTGGATGGCACGCACATCGATGCCGTCGACACGGACCACGCCATGATCGGGATCGTAAAAACGGCCGAGCAACGCGGTCAGGGTAGATTTGCCCGCGCCAGTCAACCCGACGATGCCCACGGTATCCCCCGGATTCGCGCTGAAGCTCACGCCGCGGAGGATTGGCTGACTCGCATGGTAGCCGAACGTCACTTCGTCGAA
>DATLSK010000087.1:0-8929 GCA_035534155.1 Chloroflexota bacterium
AACGACGCGCCCGCGCTCAAGCAGGCCGACATCGGGGTGTCGATGGGAATCACCGGCACCGACGTGGCCAAGGAGGCAGCGGACATGGTGCTCGTCGACGACAACTTTGCGACGATCTACGCCGCCGTCGAAGAAGGTCGGGTTGTCTTCGATAACATCCGCAAGGTGGTCATGTTTCTCATGCCAACCGGCATCGGGCTTGTTTTCACCGTCATTGCGAGCATCGTCCTTGGGCTCCCCTTGCCGTTTCTGCCGGCCCAGTCGATCTGGATCAACCTGGTGACCAACGGTACCCAGGACGTCGCGATGGCCTTCGAACCCGCCGAGGAAGATGTCGGACGACGCCGACCGCGATCACCGCGCGAGGGGATTCTCACCGCACCGATGATCCAGCGCACGCTCCTCGTCGGTGCGGTGCTGGTTGTCGGCACGCTCGGCACGTTCGCGTGGCAGATCGAAATGGGATTGGACCTGGCATACGCGCGCAGCGTCGCGATGACGACGATGGTCCTCTTCCAGAACGCACACATCTTCAACAGCCGATCGTTCACGAGGTCTGCCTTCCGGATGAACCCGCTGGCGAACCGCTTCCTCTTTTTCTCGATCGTGGCCGCGCTCGGGCTGCAGGCCCTCGCGCTCTACTGGAACCCGCTGGAGTTCGTCCTGCGCACCGTTCCCCTGCCGCTCGACACCTGGCTGGTGATGATCCCCGTCGCCCTTACCGTCGTAGCCGTCGTGGAAATCGAGAAAGCCGTGAGAAGGGCCCTTGATCACGCGTGACTCGCAGGCGGGATCGGCCGAATCTGCCGCCTGTATTGCCTCGCCAGTGCCGAAGCTCTCAGCACGCATGCCCACCTTTTACCCGGTCGGGAATCGAGACAGCCAGACTCGTACTCCCGCGTCATCGACTGGAGGCAGATGAAGTGCCGGACCAAGGGACGCCCCCGACGCTCTTCGGCGACCTTGTGCTCGCCCTCAGCATCGGCCTCGCAGTGTCAGATTATTGCAGGAAAGAGACGACGAAGCCCGCCGAACATTCGGCGGGCTTCGTCACTTTTTGGCGTCCCGACGCCATCTTCACGGGGCGGAGAGGGAGGGATTCGAACCCCCGAGGCTCGTCACCTGGCTGTTTTCAAGACAGCTGCCATAAACCGCTCGGCCACCTCTCCGTGCATCTACATGGTACGGCCTGGCGGATAGAGGTGTCAAGCTGGATCGTGGCCGCGCTCGGCGCCTGACGAAACACCCCTAACGGACTTCATCTCGTCCGCATGGATGGGCTTGTTGAATATCCCAGCCTACCTGGGTTGTAATGCGATGTTATGCAAAGTAGAATCTGGTTACGCCGACGGGGAATTGGTCTCATTACCCCGACGGACAGTCACCGTAAGCTGAGAACAAAGTGATGTGGACAGGGCGGCTGACGATAGCACCTTCCGCGCGCTCGATTTCGAGACGGAGGGGAAGGGGAACGAACGGATGGATCCGACTTCGCAGGATATTCACGTCCTCATCGTCGACAACAGCCCCATTTTCGTGAATGGGTTGGTTGCGACTCTCAAGGATGAACCGGGCTTATCGATCGTGGGCACCGCCATCGACCAGGCAGCTCTCGAAGGGGGGCTGGGCGAAACCAGCCCCGACGTCATCCTGCTTGACGTCCTACTACCGGTCGCCGATTTGCCTTCGCTGATTGAATCGATTCATCGGCGCGGCGCACGGGTCATTTTGCTTGCCCCGAGCGAGTCGATGGTAGAGTCGCTCCCTACGTGGTTGCTGCGCGCCGGAAGCGACGGGTATTTGCTGAAGAACTGTGATCGTGCCGAGTTCGTTCAAGCAATCCGAAGCGTGCATCGTGGTGAATCTTACTTGACCCCGATAGTGGCCGGACACGTCGTCGAGCAGGTTCGCTTACACGGTGAATCGCAGCGGCGTCGGCTCGCGCGGACGACCGGCCTGACCGAACGTGAATTGCGGGTGCTTGGCTTGATCGCCAGTGGACGAAGCAATCGTGAGGTCGCCGAACTTCTTGATTTGAGCGAGCGGACCGTGGAAAATCACGCCCGAAAAATCTATCGTAAGCTGCGGGTGCACGATCGAACTCAGGCAACCTTAGCGGCGTTGCAAAAGGGCTATCTGCGCTTACCCACCGAGCACGAGGCGAAAGGCCTGACGCCATTGGAATAAAGGGTCTCGACTCGACTGATTGGTCAGTGTTCCTCTTCGCGTCGAAAGCGGCAAGCTCGCCATGGCGCGGGTCTACTTGTCTGGTATTCCAGTATTCATTATCAGTTGTTTGTGGCGCAACAAGCATGCTATAATCGATTCGTGAAGTTTCAACGAAATAAAACACTTTATCCGAACCGGGGATCCGCAACGCGCTGAACGAAACTGGATTGGGCGTTGATTGGCGATTCCCTGGAGTACGAAAGGAGTTCGCGGCATGCCGCTGGACAAGAGCCAGAAAGCCGCAATTGTTACCGAGTACCGAACGCACGATGCCGATACCGGTTCACCGGAAGTGCAAGTTGCGCTCCTGACTGAGCGAATCAATCAGCTCATCGAGCACATGAAGATCCATAAGAAGGACCATCATTCGCAGCGTGGTTTGTTGATGCTCGTCGGGCAACGTCGACGCCATCTTCGGTACCTAACCCGCGAGAGTCCGGCCCGCTATCGTCAGATTATTGACCGGCTTGGCTTGCGCAAGTAGATTGAGACATTTCGAACGTAATGAAGCCCAGGGTGTTGCACCGTGGGCTGTTTCCTATTGTGGAGGCTGACATACCGATGGCTCATCGTTTTGAAACGATGATCGGCGGTCGGGCCCTTACCATCGAGACTGGCCGGTTGGCTGGCCAGGCCAATGGGGCAGTAACGGTTCAGTACGGTGAAACCGTGGTCCTCGCGACCGCGGTCGCGGCACGTGAGCCTCGTCCCGACGTCGATTTTTTTCCACTTACCGTTGACTATGAAGAGCGACTGTACGCCGCCGGCAAGATTCCAGGCGGCTTTTTCAAGCGTGAAGGTCGTCCGGCCGAACGGGCAATTCTGACCTGTCGGCTGACCGATCGTCCAATTCGCCCGCTTTTCCCGAAAGGTTTCCGTAACGACGTTCAAGTTATCGTTACCGTTCTCTCGGCTGATCAGGAAAACGAGCCGGATATTCTGTCGATCATCGGCGCTTCGGCGGCTTTGACGATCTCGGATATCCCGTTCGAGGGGCCAGTCGGCGCCGTGAAGGTTGGGTACATTGGCGGCAAGCTGGTGATCAACCCCCTGGCGTCGCAGATGCCAGAGAGCCAGTTGGACCTCACAATCGCCGGGTCTCGCGACGCGGTAGTGATGGTCGAGGCCGGCGCCAATCAGGTTCCCGAGGACGTTCTACTCGAAGCGATTCGAGATGGCCACACTGCGATTCAGGAGTTGGTCAAGGTCCAAGACGAGATGCGGGCCGCGCTTGGCAAGGAGAAATTTTCGTTCAGCGTTCACGAAATTTCGTCCGAATTGCGTGAGTCAATCGAAAAGATTGTCGGCGACCGCATTCAAACCGTGGTGTACCACCAGGACAAGCAGGTCCGAGAGGCCGAACGCAAGCGCCTGATTCGCGAGGTCGTCGCCGCTCTGGGCGAAGGGACCAGGGATAAAGACGTTGCCCAGGTTATTGAGGACATGGAATTCAACGTTGTCCGCTCAGGAATTCTCGACGACGGCAAGCGCCCTGACGGGCGCGACCTGACGACGATTCGCCCCTTGTCGTGCGACGTTGGTGTTCTTCCCCGAACCCACGGTTCCGGCCTGTTCCAGCGTGGCCAAACCCAGGTTTTGTCGATCGCTACGCTTGGGAGCACGGCCGACGAACAGGTCATTGACGGTTTGGGCGCCGAGGAATCAAAGCGCTTCATGCACCATTACAATATGCCCCCGTTCAGCGTCGGTGAAGTGCGACGTATGGGTTCCCCGGGCCGCCGAGAGATCGGTCACGGAGCGCTGGCCGAGCGCGCATTGTTGCCGGTTATTCCCGAGACCGATGAGTTTCCCTACACGATTCGACTCGTCTCCGAAGTCGTCAGCTCAAACGGGTCAACGTCCATGGGTAGCGTGTGCGGTAGCATTCTCGCGCTAATGGACGCGGGCGTCCCGATTAAGGCGGCGGTAGCCGGCGTCGCGATGGGGCTGGTCACCGACGACAGTGGCCGCTTCGCGATCCTGACCGACATTCAAGGAATCGAAGATCACCTCGGCGACATGGACTTCAAGGTCGCGGGAACGGCGACTGGAGTTACCGCGCTGCAGATGGACATCAAGGTCAAGGGCCTTTCGTACGAGATTATGCAAAAGGCGTTGGCTCAAGCGCGCGAGGGACGACTGTTCATTCTCGAACGCATGCTTGATACGATTGCCGAGTCGCGGCCCGAACTCTCTCAGTACGCGCCCCGCAGCTACAAGACCAAGATTCCGGTCGACAAGATCGGCCAGTTGATCGGTCCTGGTGGCAAGAACGTGCGGAGTCTGCAGGACGAGCACAACGTCAAGATCGATATTCAAGAAAACGGGACGGTCTACGTCTCGTCGGTCAATGCCGAGGGTGCGCGACGCGCGCTGTCAGCAATCGATCGGTTTGGTCGGGACGTCGAAATCGGCGCGGATTATCTTGGCAAAGTCACCCGAATTACCAACTTCGGGGCTTTCGTCGAGATCTTCCCGGGCAAGGAAGGGCTGGTTCGACTGCCCGACCTGGCCGAGTATCGCATCACGCGGCCCGAAGACGTGGTAAGCATCGGCGATGAAATCATGGTACGCGTGATCGAAGTCGATGCCCAGGGTCGGGTTAATCTGTCGCGCCGAGCGGTGCTGGAAGGCACCCCCGTAACGACGACGACGCCTGCCCCGCGGCCGTCGGGTCCGCCCCACGGTGGCGGTCGCCCTTCCGGTGGCGGTCGCCCGTTCGGGAGCCGACCAGGTGGCGAGCGCCAGGGGCCCGGCGGGCCCGGCGAGGGTCCTAGCGGCGCTGGCGGCGGCGGCGAACGCGATGGCTCACGCCGTCCACTTGGGCCGCGCAAGTGGTAAACCGCGAGGTCAGCCCTTCGTTCTCCCCGGTTCCAATCGGCTGACCTCGCTTGACCTAACGCCCTCGCCGTCAACCAGCGAGGGCGTTTCCATTTCGGCAACTCAGCAACTTGCTGCTGGTTCGCGCAATCTGGTACAATTCCGTAATGGCTAACAGCTTAATGCAGAAGTCTCAGCAAACAGAACGACGACGATAATGCCAACAAAACGCGACTATTACGAAGTTCTTGGCGTCAACCGCGGCGCGACCGAAGACGAGATCCACAAGGCTTTCCGGAAGCTGGCTTTCCAGTTCCATCCGGATCGCAATGCGGAAGCGGACGCGGAAGCCAAGTTCAAAGAACTTAATGAAGCTCACGAAGTTTTGATGGACCCGCAGCGTCGTCGCCAGTACGACCAGTTTGGTCACCAAGCAGCGGGCTTCGATCCCGCTGCGGGGACGGCCGGATTCGGCGGGTTTGCCGGATTTGGGTTCGACGAAATCTTCGAGACCTTTTTTGGCGGTCAAACGCGAACCGCCGGCGCACGCCGAGCCCAGCGGGGCGCGGACTTGCGCGTTGACCTGACCTTGACCTTTGAAGATGCAGTTTTCGGCTGCGAAAGAACGATTGAGGTACCGCGGCTAGATCGTTGCGGTCGCTGCAGTGGTAATGGCGCCGAACCCGGCACTCAGCCCAGCCGATGTCCGACGTGTAAGGGAACCGGTGAGCTCCGACGAGTTCAACAGTCTTTAATCGGCCAGTTCGTCAGCGTCAGTGTTTGTGATCGTTGCCGCGGCGAAGGGCAGGTCGTTCTGACTCCCTGTCAAGAATGTCACGGGACGGGTCGGGTGCGCGCGGCGCACCGCGTCCTGGTGTCAATTCCGGCGGGTATTGACGATGGTCAGCAGATCCGGCTGCCGGGCGAAGGTGAACCGGGAAACCGTTCCGCCCCGTCCGGGGATCTGTACGTGGCAATTTCGGTGACGCCCCATCAATCGCTGAAGCGACAAGGGGTCGATCTTTCCTACGAACTGCCCGTCAACGTGGCTCAGGCCGCGCTTGGTGATGAACTAGATGTACCCACCGCCGAGGGACCACCGGTTAAGGTAAAGGTTCCGTCCGGCACGCAATCAGGACGCGTGATTCGTCTGCGTGAAAAGGGCGTTCCCCACATTCGCGCCTCCGGGCGTGGCGACTTGTTGGTCCGGGTTCGAGTTGTGATTCCTCAGAACCTCACCGACGAGCAGCGCGATCTATTCGCCAGACTGTCTAAAACCTTTGGTCAGGAACCTCACGAAGACAAGGGCTTCTTCGGTAAAGTCAAAGAAGTCTTTGGCGGAGAGTAAAGCCGTGCGCTGGTTAGAACTGGCGTCGCGGATTGACTCGGAAGCCGCCGAGGCAGTAAGTGAGGTATTCTCGCGCGTTGCCGCTGGCGGAATCGCGGTCGAGCCAGACCTCATACCCGGCGCCGATGACGGCTACCGGCTGGGACCAAACGCGACGGTGCGCGGTTACATCCCAATCGACGAAAGCGTGTCTGAGAAGACTCGTCAGGTCGAAGAGGCGCTCTGGCATCTCCGAGCCATCTGGCCGGTCGGCGAGCTCGAAGTACGCGAGATTGCCGAGGAAGATTGGGCGAGCGCCTGGAAAGCACACTACTATACGTTCCGGGTTGGCCAACGCATCGTTATCCGCCCATCCTGGCTGGACGATCAGCCGATGGACGGCGACGTTTTGGTGTCACTCGATCCGGGCGCCGCTTTTGGGACTGGCCTTCACCCGACAACTCGACGCTGCTTAGAGTTCTTAGAGCAGGTCATTCGTCCGGGTCACGACGTCTTCGACGTCGGAACCGGGTCAGGGATTCTCGCAATCGCGGCAATTGGCCTTGGAGCACGACACGTCTTCGCCGTCGATGTCGACCCGATTGCCGTGACCACCGCACGAGAGAACGTGGCTATGAATGGCCTGACGGCACAAATCACGGTCGATCAAGGTAGCGTCGACCACCCCGCTGGCGAGGACCGGTTCGACGTTGTTGTCGCGAATATCATCGCCCGCGTCATTTTGGAGCTGGCACCGCGACTGGTCGATCGTCTCCGGCTGGGCGGGACCTTGATCGTTGGTGGAGTGATCGCCGAGCGCGCCCGCGAGGTCGAGCAGGCTTTGACTGGACTCGGTTTGATGGTCCAAGTCATTGAAGACAACGATTGGTTTACCTTTACCGGCCAGCTCGGCGGGGCGTGATTCGGTGCAGCGGTTCTTCGTCCCGCGCGAGGCTTTGAGCCGCGGGACGGTCGCTTTTGGGCCTGAACAGTCGCGCCAGATCGCGACCGTCCTCCGTCTTCATCCCGGTGATGATCTCAACGTCCTCGATAACGCCGGCTGGATCTACGATGTTCATCTGACTGACGTTAGCACCATGAATACCATCGGCGTGGTACGAGGTCGTCACCTGGCGAGTGGGGAACCCCGCACTAAGCTCACACTGTATCTCTCTTTGCTGAAAGCCGACAAGCTCGAGTTTGTCCTGCAAAAAGGTACCGAGCTCGGCGTATCAGGCTTCGTTCCGGTGATCTCCGATCGATCGATTATTGGAGCGATTATTTCCGAAAATAGGCGCACTCGTTGGGAACGGATCATCGCCGAGGCCGCCGAACAATGCGAACGCGGACGCTTGCCCCAACTTTCACCGGCCATCGTCTTTCCCCAAGCGTGCGAACAGGTCCACGGCTTGTCTTTCATCGCAGTCGAGCGCGGCGACCGTCCGAGTCTTCAAAAAGTGCTCACCGAAAAGGTCGGAAACGCTGTCGGCTCGCGCCCGTTTTCCTTGAATCTGTTTATCGGGCCGGAAGGCGGTTACTCTCCCGAAGAGAGCAATCTCGCGGTGTCCTATGGCATAATACCGGTGAACCTGGGTCCGCGGATCCTGCGCGCCGAAACCGCGGCAATCGTCGGGGCAACCCTCGTCCTCGCGTATACCGGGGACTTGGAGTAATTCCAGGAAGTTTGAACGATGAGCCATCGCTCCAATCGTACCGTCGCGTTGACGACTCTGGGCTGTAAGGTAAACCAGGCCGACTCCGACGAATGGATTCGACAGTTTGGCGACCTCGGCTATGAAATTGTCGACTTTGGCGAAGTCGCCGATGCGTACGTTGTTAATACCTGTACCGTCACCCACATTGCCGACCGTAAGTCGCGCCAGTTCTTACGACAAGCACGGCGGATGAATCCAGCTGCACTGGTCGTCGCGACCGGTTGTTATGCCTCGGTTTCCCCTGACGAGGTGGCTCGGATGGTGGAAGTTGACCTGGTGGTCGGCGACCAGGACAAGCCCAATCTGGTCCGGCGCGTTCACTCCGCTTTGGAAGGAGACGACGAACAACCGCTCGAAGGACTGGCGGGCGCCCTACGCATTGTCGGAGCTCGCCACCGAGCGTTCGTGAAGGTAGCGGACGGCTGCGACAAGTTCTGTGCCTTTTGCATCGTTCCGTACGCTCGGGGTCGTGCCCGGAGTGGCGATCCCGACGTGCTGATCGAACGAGTCAGAAGTCTGATCGCGGCCGGTTTCCGGGAATTCGTACTCACCGCCGTACATATGGGCAGCTACGGACAGGATCTGGAACCCGCGACGACCCTTCGAGAACTCGTCCGGCGCGTATTGGACGAAACCGCGGTCGAGCGGCTGCGCCTCTCGTCGATTGAACCCGAAGACTTCGACCCGAACATCTTGGAGTTTTGGCAAGATTCGCGCTTGTGCCGTCATTTTCACCTTGCGCTCGACAGCGGGTGCGACGCGACGCTCCACCGGATGCGCCGTCGCTACCTCTCGGCCGACTACCATCGCCTGATGCGGAATATTCGGAGCGCCGTTC
>DATLSK010000088.1:0-12345 GCA_035534155.1 Chloroflexota bacterium
CGACTCCGGCCTTATCGAGCACCGTGTCCTCCGCGAAAATCGGCGCTTGAATCCGAACCGCCAACGCGATCGCGTCGCTTGGTCGCGAATCAATCTCGAGGTGACGGCCTTCGATGTCAATGTTCACTCGGGCATAAAACACGTCGTCGGCAAGGTCACTGACCACCACCCGAGTCACCTTGGCCCCAAGCTCGCTGATCACCGTCTTGAGCAGGTCGTGGGTTTGTGGCCGTGGCACCGGCACGCTCTGAAGTTGGATGACGATAGCGTCAGCTTCGCTGTTGCCGATCCAAATGGGGAGGTAGCGTTCCGATCCCTTTTCCTTGAGAACGACGACGCGCTGGTAGGTTTGGAGGTTGACTCGAACGCTTTCCACAACCATTTCGACCAGCATGGTGGTTCTCCTCTCCACGGACCCTGTGTATCGCGGCTCCCATGTCGCGGCCGGGATGCGCACGTTATGTGCCAGATTCCCCAGCGCGACCGTCGCTCGCCGGTCAGATTCCCGACCACCGTTCCCTCGCCACGCCCAATGATTCGCAAGAGCGACAACGAGTAACAGTACGAAATCTACACAGTGCCATCGATGGCAAAGTAAGTATAGAAATGGCCAAGGCCTTTGTCAAGCTGACGAACGCAATGCACTAACGCGTGCTATAATGCTTCCATGTTGCTGGCAATCGACATCGGCAATACCAACATCGTCCTCGGTGGTTACGAAGGCGAGCGGCTGATCGCCAGTTGGCGCGTAAACACCGACGCCAACCGCATGCCAGACGAGTACGCCGTTCTCATTGACAACCTCCTTGGCTACGCCGACCAGTCCTTGAAAGACGTGACCGCGGTCGTGCTCAGTAGCGTCGTTCCGGCGCTCACGACGACGTTTGAAGAGCTTTCTCAGCAGTACTGTCACAGTGTTCCGATTGTCGTGGGACCGGGCATTCGCACCGGAATCAAAATTCTTTACGAAAATCCGCGCGAAGTCGGGGCTGACCGCATTGCCAATGCCGTCGCGGCAATTCAACGGTATGGTGGACCGGCGATCGTCATCGACTTCGGCACGGCCACGACTTTCGATGCCCTTTCAAAGGACGGTGAATACCTCGGCGGAGCGATCGCGCCAGGACTTACTATCTCGGCTGATGCTCTCTTTCAGCACGCGGCGCGCCTGTACCGAGTCGAGCTCAAGCGCCCCAAGCAGGCCATTGGCCGCAATACCGGCGCGAGCGTCCAGGCCGGTATCATTTACGGCTACATCGGCTTGATCGAAGGGTTGGTCCAGCGCTTTCGGCACGAAATGGGGCCCGCTCGGGTCATCGCGACCGGCGGTCTTTCGAATGTCATCGCCCAGGAAACATCCGTCATCGACATTACTGATCCCCTCCTCACCCTTGATGGCTTGCGCCTGATCTACGAAATGAACCAAGTCGTCGCGGCGCGACCATAACGAAGAGAGCTAATGGACTCTGCCGATCGTCAGCAACCGATCCCCCCCCTCGCGGGAAAACGGATCGTCCTCGGCGTTTCCGGTAGCATCGCGGGCTTCAAAGCGGTCGCCCTTGCCAGTGAGCTCGTGAAAGCTGGCGCCTCGGTCGACGTCGTGATGACTCCCGCCGCGACCCGATTCGTCCAACCGCTCAGTTTCGAGGCAATCACTCATCGACGAGTCCTCACCGATCTCTTCGACGACCAGGACCGATCGATTGCCCACGTCGCGCTGGGTGTCGATGCCGATGCATTGGTGGTTGCCCCGGTCACGGCGGACTGTCTCGCTGGTCTGGCCCTCGGCCTCGGCCACGATGCGCTCCTGGCCACGGCGTTGAGCAGCCGGGCTCCCTTACTGCTCGCGCCAGCCATGGAAACGCTCATGTACGAGCATCCAGCGACCCAGCAAAATCTAGAAAATCTCCGTCGCCGTGGGGCCATCGTGATCGAGCCTACGAGCGGACGCCTTGCCTCGGGTCGCTCGGGTCGGGGTCGCATGGCCGAGCCGAGTCAGATTGTCCAGGCGCTGCAAGCCGTACTCGTCCGTCCGCTTGACCTGGCCGGCCGGCGCATCGTGGTCACGGCCGGCGGCACGCGCGAGCCAATCGATCCGGTTCGCTTCATCGGAAACCACTCGTCTGGCAAGATGGGCCTGGCCATTGCCGAGGCAGCCCGCGACCGTGGCGCCCAGGTCCACTTGATCGTAGGGTCGGTAAGCGTACCGGTCCCTCATGGCCTGGAAGTCCAAACCGTCACGACCACTTTAGACCTGCAGGCAGCGGTTGAGAAGGCGATTCAGAACGCCGACGCGCTAATCATGGCCGCGGCGGTCGCCGACTTTCGGGTCGATCAGGTAGCGGTGGACAAGATCAAACGCACCGGTGCCGATGTAACTCTTCACCTCATCCCGAACCCGGACATCCTCGCCTCGATCGCCGCGGCTCCTTTGCTGAAGGTGGGGTTTGCCGCGGAAACGCGAGACTTGCTCGCCAACGCCCAGCAAAAACTCATCAAGAAGAATGTGGACCTCATCGTCGCGAACGACGTCACGTTGGCCGGCTCCGGTTTCGGCACCGATACGAACCAGGTCAGCTTCGTCGACCGGAACGGAATCGAAGACTTGCCAATCATGAGCAAGCGTGACGTTGCCGATCATTTGCTAGATCGAGTCGTCCGGCTACTCGTCGCCCGGTCTCGCCCAAGCTAGACGATCGCGACACGTGCAAGGAAACCGAGAATCCAGGAGCGAAGATGCGACGCCCAAACGTGCTCATTCTGTATACGGATCAGCAGCGCTGGAACGCTCTCGGCGCGAACGGCAACCGCGACATAAAGACGCCTCATCTCGACCGGCTGGCAGCCGAAGGGGTGAACTTTGATCGCTACTTCGTTCAGAATCCCGTCTGCATGCCGAGCCGAGTTAGTTTCCTCACCGGCCAGTATCCGTCCACCCTTGGGATCACTCGCATGGGCGTGCCGGTGCCAACCGATACGATCACCTTACCCCGCCTGCTTAAAACCTACGGCTACCGGACCGCGAACGTGGGCAAGCTCCACTTCCAACCTCACGCCAACCGCGATCATCGCACCCTTCATCCCGACTACGGATTCGATCACCTGGAGATTTCCGACGAGCCAGGCTGTTATGATGATGCGTACCGCGCCTGGGTTCAACGTAAAGCTCCCGATCAACTCCCTCACATCAGCGTCGGATTGCCACCCGCCAGTGCCGTCTGGCAAAAGACACTGGGAATTCACGACAATATCGTCCATCCTGCCGAACGATTCCCAAACGAGGCGCAAGCCTTTCGTGGGCACCGCGACGTCACCCACTCGGCCTTTGTCGCCGAACAAACGATTGAATTCCTTCGCGCCCAACGCGACGCGCCCTGGCTGTGCATTGCCGGTTTCTACTCACCACACAGCCCCTGGGTGGCTCCACGGGAGTTTCTCGACCTGTACGATCCGACCCACCTGACGATCCCAACCTTTCCACCGGAGATTGATGCTCAGCGGGACGGCACGCCGTTCTCTGACGCTGGGCTGCAGACCGCCCGGCATGGTTACTATGCGATGATTAGCGAGGTAGACCACCACGTCGGCACGATCATCGCGACCCTGGACAGTCTCGGTTTAACCGAGGAAACCCTCGTCATTTTCACGTCCGACCACGGTGATTGGCTCGGGGAACATCTCCGGCATGGCAAAGGCTACCCGGCCCCGGACGTCGTTAGCCGCGTCCCCTTACTCGTGCGCTGGCCGGGACACCTGACCGGGACGCCGCGGACGGTCAGTGGTCTGGTCGAGGCAATCGATATGGTGCCAACGATCCTCGACCTCGCGGGCATCCAGATTCCACCCCATCTCCAGGGGCAATCCTTGGCTCCGGTCCTCGAAGGGCGCACCGAAACAACCAGTCGCCGCTCCGCGCTGACCGAGCACGCCGGCTGGAAGGCGCTGAGGACCGATCGCTATCGGTATCTTTGCGAAAGTAACGGCAAGGAATCGCTTTGGGATCTGGCGGAAGATCCCGGCGAATATTGTGATCTTGCTAGCCAGCCCGACGCCGCCCCAATTCTGGCCGAGCATCGTCGGCTGCTGCTTCAACACCTTTTGGAAGCCGAACGCGGTCACCAACGGGTCTGGCCATACTAGAAACTTTCTTACGTCAACACGGCACACAAAATGCCGGTCTCCCTGTGACATCTGGCGTAGACCAGTAATGCCCGGAGGTTGCCGTGGCCACCCGTGTTGGCATCAATGGCTTAGGACGCATCGGCTCGCTCGTCTTGCGAGCCGGGCTCGATTATCCTGACCTGCAATTCGTCGCGGTCAACGATCTGACCGAACCAGACATGCTCGCCTATCTTTTCGAGTTCAACTCAGTGCATGGTGCGTTCGACGGTACCGTCGAAGTTGAGAACGATGCATTAGTCGTCGACGGCGAGCGCATCCGGGTCTTCCACGAGAAGGACCCGGCTCAGATTCCCTGGCGAGACGTCGGCGTCGACGTCGTCATCGAGTCGACCGGTATGTTTGAGAACCTGGCAGCCGCGTCCAAGCACATGCAGGCCGGGGCAAAGAAGGTAATCATCACCGCACCGGCCAAGGACGTCCCAACCCTTCTCGTGATGGGCATCAACGAGGACATGTACAATCCGCAGAAAGACGATGTCGTCGCGATGGGGTCCTGCACGACGTACGCGCTGGCGCCAGTCCTCAAGGTGATGAACGACCAGTTTGGGGTCACGCGTGCGATGGTGAACACCACCCACGCCTACACCAACACCCAGGCGCTTCTCGACAAGCCAGTTGACAAAAACATGCGGCGGAGCCGAGCCGCGGCGATCAACATCGTTCCGACGACGACCGGCGCGGTCCGCGCCGTGACCAAGGCCTTGCCCGAGATGAAAGACAAGATCGATGGCGTTGCCGTGCGCGTGCCCGTACCAGACGGCTCTCTGATCGATCTTACCTTTATTGTCAGTCGACCGGTCACCGTTGAAGAAGTTAACAATGCATTCGAAGATGCGGCTCAATCCGAGCGACTCTCGCCTTACCTCGCCGCGATTGACAAACCGATCGTTTCGACTGACGTCATCGGCGTCGATCAGTCTTCGATCGTCGACCTGAGTCTCACCATGGTGAACGGCGAGCTAGTCAAGGTATTTAGCTGGTATGACAATGAATGGAGCTTCGCACTCCGCGTCAACGACGTGACCAGCTACATTGCCGAGAAGCTCTCCACCACCGTTGGCGCCCACCCGGGACGCTCGGCCCACCAACCGAGCTAACCCGAATTATTCGCCGGCCCCCCGGTCGTGCCAGGCCTGTATCGCGCGGCCTGGCTGTCAGGTGTCATAGGGTCATAGCCGGGATGTGCCATGCGAGTGGAACTGGGGGCGGCTGGCGGAGGTCCTCTCCTCGGTCCGGTCAGAAGCCGCTCGCCGTTGTGGGCGGCTTCTCGTGGTCGAGCGGAGAGCCTGTCACCCTGAGCCGCGGCGAAGGATGACCGAGGTCGCACGCGCGGCGGATGGTTTGACAAGATCTTCCTCAGGTCCCTCCAGCGACATCGCTGTCGGTTGAGAGGGATTGCGAGACTGTTATGTCGAGAACGCTGCGCGCGAGAGAATCTCCGGCCGAGTCAAACGCGACGGCGTCTGACGCCGGCGATTCCTCTTCTGTCGCCATTGTTACGATCGGTCGCTTCGGAATCATGCTCTTGTGAGGACGCACTCGGCTGAGTGGGCACTTTTGGTAGTCGGCGAGCGTTTCATCGCAATAGCCGAGTCGATACTCACCACATTTTGGCTGGATGAATTTTTTCAGCTCCGGAACTGCTTTTCCGACCTCGCCACGAACCTTCGCCCAGAAGTGACGAATCTCCCACTGGGCCCGCGTACAGAGACGCTGATCGGCGATGTGCAGCAACTCTTCGAAATCAACCGTGAACTGAATATTCGTCGCGGCGCTATGCGGCAAAACGTAGCGAGCATCCTCGCCCGGAATACCGGCCGCGAGCGCGTCCTGATACAATTGCGCGGCTTGCGCCATCAGGCTCACATACCGTTCGGCCATGCCGGTCTTGACCCAGGTCGGCGGCACGACGTAGGGGAAGTCCGCACCCTTGAATTCGACATAGCGTTGGCTTTGCTGGTCGAAAACGATTCCGACGTGATGGCGAACAAACTGGTGCGAGGAGATTCGCGACATGCCGCTCAGTCCAAAGGTGAAGTTCACCTGCTGTTTGGGCGAGCCGTGACCGGTCGGCAACCAGCGTTCGAGAAACTCGAGCATGGCTTCGCGACTGATCTTCCCTTCTTCGATCCGGCGGCGAATCACCTGAGGTGAGAGGCTCGAGTAGCACGTGCGGTACGCAACATACATCACCGCGAGAGGATCCCGCGGGTAGTCGAGCAGCTTGACGCTAGGAAGTACTTCTGCCATTGCCATCACCTTTTCCGACGGGACGAGGTTGGAACCATCCACCGGGTTTCACGACCTCGCCCCGCGCGGGCGCGGAACCAATCCCGCAACGTACGCCCGCCGTTATCAGAATACGTCGGACCGTGAGGGCTGACGAGTTGGAATGCCGTATGTCACTGCTCCCCCATCCCCCACGACGTCCTTTTGTGGATTATTCCGCCTCGCCCAGGATCTCACGAGCGTACGGCTCGGCGTCGTCTTCTGGCCGATAGCCGAGTTTTTCCATCGTCTCGGTGATGTCCCAATGGCGTCGCCCATTACGAGAGATGGCATAGAATGATCCAAATTGCAGCGGACTTTCGACGGCTCGCCAGACGACTTGAGCGGCGTCACGCGGACTCAGCCACATCCAAAGCGCGATTTCATTGTGCGGCTTGGGGAGAAACCAGCCGATCTTCAAACAGATCACGGACAATCCGTACTGATCGACGTAGTGGCGGCCCAGGGTTTCGCCAAAGACCTTCGACACCCCGTAGAGCGAATCCGGCCGCGGCGGCTGGTTCGCATACACTGGCCACTGTCGGTCGCGATCGTACATGCCCATCGTATGGTTTGTCGAAGCAAAAACGATCTTTTGCACGCCGGCCTGGCGCGCCGCCTCGAAGACGTTGTACGTGCCGATAATGTTTCGATCGCGCACGCTTGCCCAGTCTGCTCGAGTGCTCGGATCTGCCGCCATGTGGACGACGGCATCCATGCCGACCAGGCTCGGCGCAACTTCGTCATATTTCGAGATGTCGGCGCGAAAGACGTCCGACGACGGAGGGTTTTCCGGAACGGTATGATGGTAAAGTAAGCGAAGATCGTAGCGATCTCGCAGGGATTCGGCGAGCGAGCTTCCAATTCGACCCGCCGCACCGGTAATCAACACTCGTTTCTTTGTCATTCGTCCTTCCGTCCCCTTTACTTCTCAGCTTCGCTCGCGGCGGCGATGCGCGTTACGTCCGCCAAAGTGCGGGAAAGCACGTTCTGGGCTTCGCGGATCACGACGCGATCGGCATCGGACATCAGAATCCGCTCGGCATAGTGGGCCAGTCGGGTCTCGAGCACGGCCAACTCCTGAACGACCGGCCGAAGCAGTACCGCCGCATCTTGTTCACCGATGTGATACCGGGGAAGGGGTTCTCGTCCCGCCATGCGAATCTCCTCGTTTACGTATCGCGGCGCCCGCCGGCCCAGCAAGCCGAAGCTGGAAGGTGAGCCGCACAACGCCAGCCACCATTGTACCAGCTTATAATCAAGGACAATGAGATATTCTTCTCCGTCACAGTTCATGCAGACCATCGGTAATATCGTCGCTCGACGACGTGCTGACGCGCTCGTTCGCTCTGCTCTCCAGTCACTCGCGGACAACCGGACGACAATCGCGCAGGCCGAAGCAATTGAGCGTCTACGTGAAAAGACGCCAAAGCACTTCGGCCTCGCTTACGTGGCGGGACTCTTCACCGAATGCCTGGCCAGCGCCCATTCGTGGGACAGCCGTTCCCCCTTACTCGAAAGGGCGGCCCAACATTATGCCGACGCGGCGCAACTCGCCGAACGCGACCAGGTGGCCGGCGCGGTGTTCCTCCCCGACCTGCACGACTCGCGGTGGGCCGACGGCCTCTCCCTCGCCGACCGCGCCCTGGCTGCCGCGTCGTACCAGCTTGGTCGCCTCCGCACCGTCGAGTTCCGAGTGCGGGATGCGCGGTTGGGCGCGGTCTGTCTACGTCGCGCCGTCGAACGATCGCGAGGCTACCACCCGGCCCAATACTATCTGGGCGAAGCCTATCTGCTCGACGGTCGGTTCGACGAAGCCGAGCAGGTTTGGCAAAATGCTCTCACCCTGATTCCCGGTGAGCCAACCCTGCTCGCTGTCCTCGCTAACCTCCCGGTCGATCGGGTTCACCACGCGGTCAAGACAAAGAATTGGCCCGGCGTGCTCCAGGAACTAGCACGTTTGCCAGAGGGAGCAATGCCGGAAAGCGAGCGACAAACCATCAAAGGGGACGCTTACCTGGCGTTGGGTCAGCCAGACCAGGCCCGTGCTGCCTGGGAAAACGCGCTCCGCGCCCACCGTCTCGCGGTCGGCGTCCGACAACGTTTGCGCCAGCTCAGTCGGTCTACCGCCAGCGACGTGCTATAATGCGCAAAAAATGGGAGGTTCCACTTGCAAACCGCGGTTGACCAAGAGTTACTTGCGCTGCGGAAAACTGCTCGCGAGGCGCGCCGCTTGGTGATCCAAGCGGTCCACCACTCAAAAGCCGGACATCTCGGCGGCCCACTGTCCGCCGCCGATGTTCTTACCGCACTGTACTTCAAGATTCTCAAAATCGATCCGGAGCGTCCGCACTGGTCCGACCGGGATCGCTTCATCATGTCGAAAGGGCACTCAGCAATTGGTCTGTACGCCGTGCTCGCCCTGCGAGGCTTTCTGCCAGTCGAAGAGTTGCAGACATTCGACCAAATCAACTCGCGCCTGCAAGGCCATCCAGACATGACCAAGCTTCCGGGCCTGGATATGTCCAGTGGCTCGCTCGGACAAGGTTTGTCCCCGGGCGTTGGCATGGCGCTTGGCGCCAAGCTCCTCGGCAAAGACTTCCATACCTGGGTGATGCTCGGCGACGGAGAGATTCAAGAAGGTCAGATCTGGGAAGCAGCCCTCGTCGCCGAACGCTACAACCTGGATAACCTGACCGCCATACTGGATTACAATGGCCTCCAACAGTACGGCTGGACGGTATCGGTCGCAAACGGCAAGCGGCAACCGCGGATCTCGATCGAGAATCCCCGCCAACGCTGGGAAGCCTGGGGCTGGAACGTGCTGGAGATGGACGGCCACGACATCGGCGACATCCTTGAAACCTGTCAGAAGGCCCTGACCGTGAAAAATAAGCCAACTTTGATCATTTCCCGCTCAATCAAAGGGAAGGGTGTCTCGTTCATGGAAAATGACTATAACTGGCACTCAAAGGTGTTGACGGACGCCGAATTTGCCCAGGCGATGACCGAGCTGGCCCAGCCGGTGGAGGGGGAATAAGGTGCCCGAAGCAGTTGCAATGCGCGAGGCGTTCGCCAGCACACTTGTCGAATTAGCGGCAACCTACCCCAATCTGGTCGTGCTCGACGGCGACCTGGCCAATTCGACCCGCGCCGAAGTTTTCGAACAACACTACCCGGATCGCTTCCTGGAAATGGGCATCGCCGAGCAAAATCTCGTGGGCGTCGCGGCAGGGCTCGCGACCGTCGGGTTCATACCCTGGCTGAGCAGTTTCGCGGTGTTTCTCGTCAACCGCGACCTCGACCAGCTACGAATGGTCGTTGCCCAACCTAATCTGAACGTAAAAATTGGCGCCGGCTATTCTGGTCTCTTCACCGCCCGGACCGGCAAGACTCATCAGGAAGTCTCCGACCTCTCCGTCATGCGCGCCATGCCTAACGTCACCGTCGTCGCCCCGGCGGACGCGGTCGAGACTCGACTGGCCATGCAGGCCGCGACCGCGAATCCCGGGCCCTGGTACATTCGGCTGGTGCGCGACCCGACGCCAGTTCTCTTCGGCAGCGATTACCAATTCATCCCCGGCGAGGTCGTCACCCTCCGCAGCGGGACCGACGTGACGATCGTCGGTACGGGCGTCCAAAGTGTCCGTGCCCTTGGAGCCGCGGATCTCCTCGCTGAATCCGGCATCTCGGCCGAGGTGCTCCACGCCCCGACCCTCAAGCCGTTGCGGCCAGACGTTTTGATTCGCTCAGCCGAAAAGACCGGCCACGTTCTCACCACCGAGGAGCACACCATCATTGGTGGCTTGGGTGGCGCAGTGGCCGAAATCCTCGGAGAGCATCGCCCTACCCCGCTTTCGCGTCACGGCTTAATGGATCTGTACCTCGAGTCTGGCTCGAATGACGACCTGCTCGAGAAGTACGGATTAACGCCGCGACACATCGCCGAGGCCGCCCGCGCCTTGCTCCGCCGCGACTAGCCGGGGTCTCGCAGTGAACAGAGCTTGTCGTCTGACCGCCTGTTCAAACCTCGCCAACCCGTCCGTTATCCGGCGGACGGGTTGTGGACCGCCCGGCCATTTAGCGTGGAATACCTGATTTCGCCCTATCGGGCTCGTTCCGCTGTAACAATCGCCTCCCCTTCCTCGTTCTAGCCAGTGGAGGGAACGCATGTTTCGCACCCGCACACTGATCGGACCGCTTCTGGTAGCCGCCGGTCTCATTGTCGTCGGAATTCATCGCGTCTCGGCATCGCCTGCCCCCACGCCGACGGTCCCAATGACCATGACCCCAGTCGTTCAGATCGACGATGCCGCGAAAACGTGGCACGTGGCCGGAACTATTCAAATGATGAACGGCCAGTTCTGGGACGTTCAAGGGTTTGTCATTCAGGTTACTGACACGACAAAAATAGACGGCGACCTACCATCAATCGGCACCAACGTCGACGCCAAGGGTGTCGTTGAAAGTGATGGCACCTGGCTCGCCACGTCTATCGTGGTCGGCCAAACCGTGCCCGCGACGCCGAGCCCGACGCCGAGCACGACCGCTACGCCCGAAAACACCTCAACGCCTTTTCCGACCGCAACCACGACCGCAACCGCGACGGCTCCGGCGACCGCGACGGACACCCCGTTGTCCACGGCGACCGTGACGACCGAAGACCTCGGCTCCGGTCCAGAAGGGACCTCATCACTTCAGCCGATTCGCCTGCCAAACGCGCCGCGACCGGGGATCACGATTATTCGAAGCCTATTTCCAGAGAAAAATCACAGCGCGATCGACAAACAGAAACACCTGCATCCGGCCCACCCACCGCGACCGCCAGCGAACCAGCACGACTCAGGATCTGGACCCGGGAACGGCCATGGACGCAGCGACTGACGCCCCGTCGGTCGCTAACCGGGGCACGGTTTGACACGAGCGAATCGGGAATCTATAATCTCCTGGTGAATACGACTGTCGAATAGGCTCGGAAGGAACAGCGAACTGTGCCCAAACGAACGTACCAGCCGAAAAAGCGACGACGAGCGCGCGTACACGGCTTTATGGAACGGATGTCGACCCGAGGCGGTCGAGAGGTATTACGACGACGTCGAGCGCGCGGCCGAGCGAAGCTGACGCCCACGTAAGGAAACAAGTGGTCCCTGGGACAGCCTACTACGAGCAATGTCTTGCTGTCGTACGCGGGCAGTGGAACGGGTGCTGCCTCCCGCGACCGGTGCTCGGGTCGTCATGACCGAACGGTCCAAGGAAGCAGGAAAACATCCAATTCGTAGGTGTGGGCGTCTACGACGCAGCAAAGATTTTGATCGCGTCCGAGCTCAAGGTCGGTCGTGGTCAGCCGGGATATTGCTCGTTCAGGCAGCTCCAAACCTGATTGGTGAAATCCGGATCGGGATGATTACCAGTAAGCGTCTGGGCAATGCGGTGCAACGGAATCGTGTGCGCCGTCTGATTCGGGAAGCCATTCGGGCGTTGTGCACCCATCTCCTGACTGGCTGGGACATCGTCATCGTGGCACGTTCGGGAATGGTTGGTGCATCATATCGGGCCGTTCTCGCGGCTCTTGAAGATGGCCTTAGGCGCGCCGGGATTTGCGATGGCCCGCCGGTTGCGAACGTGTCGTCGGCCGGCGGGTTTCCGTTTGTTGACCGGTCCCAGACGACCGAACGGGGAAGCACATGAAATCTGTCGTTTTGGCATCGATTCGCGTGTATCAGTTAACGCTTTCTCGTGTTCTCCCGTCATCGTGTCGATTCTATCCGTCGTGCTCGCACTATGCGTATGAAGCAGTTACCCGTTATGGGGTAACTCGCGGCGGTTGGATGGCGCTGAGACGGCTAAGTCGGTGTCATCCGTTTCATCCCGGGGGATACGACCCGGTCCGTTAGC
>DATLSK010000089.1:0-4238 GCA_035534155.1 Chloroflexota bacterium
CGGACAATCCTGAAAGAAATATCGCGACCGCTCAAAACGGTAGCGATACTTAGAGAGTGCCAACCAAGCGATGGAAGGGCTTCACAATTCAGTGAAGCCCTTCCATCGCTTGGCTTTACCCCCTCATTTTGCCGCGTCGATCTTCGGACACGCGGTTCTGTATTTTTCTCAACGAAAATTTGATGAATGCTGTTGACAAATGGATATACCCCAAGTAGTATGGCCGCCGGAACGCTATCTCAATTTGGGGGAGAGGCAGTATGCGTAAGTCGTCCTAGCTTCCATTCGCAATCCTCGCAATTCTCCTGGCAATCCTGTCTCCTGCCGCGGCCTTCGCTCAGGCACAAAGTGCCGCCGCGCCGAACACCACGACCGACAGCTCCGGTTTGATTCTGGACCCGGTGATCAAATACACCGCTCCAGTGACGACGATCGAGATGCGGGTCGATAGCTCGTCTCCGAATCAAGTCAACATTACCCACGTGGAAATCATTCCTCCAGCGGGGAGCACGATTCTCTCGTTCCAACCAATCAAGCATGCGAACGAGGACGGCGGCATTGGCTGGTACATGAACTACACCGCCAATCAGTCGATTCCTCTCGTCGGGCAGTTGGTGAGCTACGTTGGTTCGCCAAACGGCGCGACGGTGCGCGCGAACTGGGCGTCGTCCAAGGCTAAGGGGCAGCTTCAGGTCGTCATCTCGGGTGTTTCCTTGAATGGGGGCACGTCAACGGTGACTCCGGCCGTGTCCACGGGTAGTCCGTTGCCGCAGGTAACCGACCGCTCCGGTCTGATTCTCGATCCGCGGGTTACCTACAGCGCGCCGTATACAACGGTCGAAATCCGCGTCGATAGTAGCAATCCGAATCAAATTATGTTGAATCACGTCGAAGTGATTCCTCCGTCTGGGTCATCGATCTTCTTCTGGCAGCCGATTAAGCATGCGAATGAAGACGGAGGCATTGGCTGGTATCCCAACCAGGGTGTTATTTCTGGTGATCCGCTGATTGGCTGGTTGGTGACCTACGCTGGTCCGCCGAACGGTGCCGTGGTTCGGGCTGATTGGTCGACGAGCAAGGATAGTGGTCGATTGCAGCTTTCCACCAGCGGCATCAATGTGCCGGCTGGTACGCCCGCGATCACTGGTCTGTCCGCGACTGACCGGTCTGGTCTGATTCTGGATCCGGATGTGTTCTACAGCGCGCCATACACCCAGATTAACGTCCGGGTGGATAGCTCGAACATGAACGAAGTTCACCTCGACCACGTTCAAATCATTCCGCCGGCCGGTGGGACGATCAAATCCTTCGCTCCCGTCAAGGCCGCGGCTCAGAACGGAGGCATTGGCTGGTATCCGAACACCACGGTCAGCAAAAATATCACCTATTTTGCTGACTCGCTCACTTACAATGGTCTGCCGCACGGAGCGACCGTCAGCATCGACTGGTCGACGTCTACCGATCACGGCACGATCAGCCTGGTCGTTCCGTAACCGTCCTCCGCGTCTCGGCACGGATTCTCATTCGTGTCGAGACGATCGTTGTCGAGCCGATGGGCAGGTCAGGTCAGCCCATCGGCTCGACGCTTTTAACGGGCTTGCCGCACCGCGTCGACCGCGGCTGGGTTTTCCAATGACGTGAGGTCGCCGAGATCGCTTTGCCCGAGAAATGCCGCGCGAATGACTCGTCGGAGAATCTTGGCATTGCGTGTGCGCGGCAGGTCGTCCAGAAAACAAATGCGATCCGGTTGTAAGGCCTTGCCGAGATGAGCGGTAATCGTGCTCTGAATCTCCTCGCGGATTTGCTCGGATTCTTGCGTTCCTGGACGGAGGATGGTTAGGACGACGAGCACTTCGCCTTTCACTTTATGGGGAATGCCGATCGCCGCGGCTTCGCGGACCGCGGGGTGGGCAACGGCCGCCGATTCGACCTCGGCGGGTCCGACCCGCTTGCCGGCCACCTTGATTGTATCGTCGGATCGGCCCAGGATGTACCATCCACCATTGTCGTCGATCATCGCCCAGTCGCCGTGAACCCAGATGTTGGGCCAACGCGACCAATACGTTTCGAGATAGCGCTCGGGGGCGCCCCAGAAGCCACGAGTCATCCCAACCCAGGGTTGACGAACAATCAGCTCGCCGACCGTGCCGCGCACCGGATTTCCGCTTTCGTCGACGACGTCGGCATCCATGCCGGGCACCGGGCCGGCGAAGGCACACGAACGCAACGGGGCAAGTGTCGATCCTGCGACGATCCCTCCACTGATTTCGGTACCTCCGGAATAGTTGATGATCGGGCAGCGACTTTCTCCAACGACCTCGAAGAGCCACTTCCAGGGCACCGGGTTCCATGGTTCTCCGGTTGAGCCCAGCACGCGCAGTGTCGAACGATCGTGATTGGTCACCCAGGGATCGCCCTGGGGCATAAGCGCGCGTATCGCGGTCGGCGAAATTCCTAGCGTGGTGACCCGGTGTTTCTCTACGAGTTCCCAGAGTCGGTCTGGTTGGGGGAAGTCGATCGCTCCTTCGTAGAGGAAGAGCGTAGCGCCGAGGGTCAGGCCACCGGCGATTGCCCACGGGCCCATCATCCAGCCAAGATCGGTTAGCCAGAACAGGACGTCGCTGGATCGTAGATCGAAGCAGTGGGCCAGATCCTGGGTCGCTTTGATCGGAAAGCCGCCGTGGACGTGAACCGTCCCCTTGGGGCGGCCGGTTGTCCCCGAGGTGTAGATAATCATAAAGGGATCGTCGGCATCGGTTCGGAGGGTCGAGCGGTCAGCGTCGGCGGAACTGGCGAGGAGATCGTCCCAATCCACGATCAAGCTGTCTGAAGCTGGAAGTACAGAGCCAAGACGACGTCGCACCAATACCTTCTCAACGCTCGGCGATTGGCGAGCTGCTTCGATCGCGGTGACGCCCATTGGAACGGTGTGGCCGCGCCGATAGAAGCCGTCGGCCGTGATCAGCAAACGTGCCCCCGAATCCTGGAGCCGCGAGGCAACCGCGGGCGCGGCGTAGCCGGAAAAGATCGGTGTGAATATCGCGCCGATTTTGCCGCACGCCAACATCGCGGTGACGACTTCTGGAAGCATCGGTAAGAAGATGCCGACCCGATCGCCGGGTCTGATTCCCAGTTGGCGTAGCGCCGCGGCCAGCCGGGCGGTTTCGTCCGCGAGATCCCGATAGGTCAGACGACGGACTTCACCATTCTCTCCTTCCCAGACAACGGCGGCGTGCTGGGCGTGCGGACCAGTCGCGTGACGGTCGAGAGCATTATGGACGTAATTATATCGCCCCCCGACAAACCAGCGCGCCCACGGAGCGCCTTGACTCACGTCGAGTACCTGGTGATACGGCTCGAGAAACTCCAGGCCAAGGTCCCGAACCACGGCATCCCAAAACCAGGCTACATCGGCAACCGAGCGCGCCCAGAGCTCGTCGAGCGAAGGAATGTGCTGCGCTGCCATGAAACGGGCCAGATGGCTGCCCTGAAAGTAGGCCGGAGTGGGGCGCCAGACGACGTCGTCTTGACGATTTCTGCTCGATCTCGCGATAGGTTGTTCGTCCATCATCGATCCCTTCGATCTCTCGATATGTTCCACAGATCTTAGCAGAAGCGGATACGATCACGCTTCCGCCAATGGCACGATTGGCGAAATGGGCGCGGAGAACCGGGGGACAAGAGTGGTACCTCGCTCAGCCCGATCGAAATTGCCCTACGGACTGGTAAATTCGACGTAATCACTTCCGCCCGGCAACCCGCGGTTGGTAATCGGTAACCGGGCACCGGTTTTCAGATTGTAGAGCCCCACTTGAAAATAGAGCGGAGTCCGAACCCGTGCCTCGGGTAACGTGATCGTGTGTGTGTCCGGACTGAGCTGATTCGGCTGCCACTCGATCTTGGCCGGCATGGCCTGAAGTAGGTGCGTGTGGTGGGTCGGCGTGTAGAGCGAGGCGTCATACCTGCGACCGAGCGCCGCGATAATCGTGGCTGGACGGCTCGGGGAGCTACGAACGG
Source organism: Chloroflexota bacterium (assembly GCA_035534155.1). Taxonomy (GTDB): domain Bacteria; phylum Chloroflexota; class UBA6077; order FW602-bin22; family CADDYW01; genus JAJPIK01. The sequence goes on from DATLSK010000089.1 coordinate 4,018, forward strand.
TAGGACGGCTATCGGTAGGTGGAACTGGATCACGCTCCTGCAGCTCGGCCTTTCGTCGGGCCGGGGTAATCGTTTGCTGCAGCCAGCGGACGATCAGACCAATGCGACGAGCGCCCAGGGCGCTACCAAAGAAGACGAATGGGAGCAACGGCGATAAATGGTGGCGGTCGATCGCGTATTGGTCGGGACTGTCGCCCAGCATGAGGTAAGCAAAGGTGGGC
>DATLSK010000090.1:0-7371 GCA_035534155.1 Chloroflexota bacterium
GCGCCTGCAAATACTGGGGTGGAACTTGCAAAACACTGAAGTAATCGCCTAGTCCTTCGGTTAGCAGGCTGTCCTTCTACGGTCCGGGGATCGAAGACGATCCCCCTCAGCGACCCGTCGTATTCCGGACCAGGGAATCCGCGAGCTCACAAAGAGGATACGAATGAGTAGCCATAGAAGGAACGCCGGGGCTGCGAAGGCTTCCGAAACCGAAACGGAGAAGCACCCGCCAGGTTCCGTACCGGAGTCCCCAGCCGGGATCGATCACCAGCAAATACTCAGGGAGCTGCGCCAGGTCAACGAGCAGTTGGTGATTGCCAGCGTTCGGGAGCAGGAGTTCGCCGACCAGGCCCGGCGACAGGCCGTTCAATGGAACGCCTTAATTACCAGTCTCGCGGAGGGGGTCATCGTGGCCGACGCGGCAGGGCAGCTCGTGGTGGCGAACCCGGTCGCGCGCATTCTGTTAGAGTTTCCGAAGTTCGGACCATTGACTCAACAACAGGACTGGCAGAGACTCGATCTGCGCTCTCGGGAGGGCCTTCCGCTGCGCGATGAGGACCATCCGCTTATTCGGGCGATGCATGGCGAGCGGTTCGCCGCCTACGAGCTTATTCTCATCCATTCGGATGGGGCGCACTGCCAAATCGCGTTCAGCGGGAGCGCGGTGTGCGACGAGACCGGCCGTGTCGTCCTGAGCGTTCTCACCTTTCGTGACGTCACCGAGCTGCGGCGACTCGAGAGAGAGAAAGAGGAGTACGTATCGATCATTTCGCACGATCTGCGGGCGCCGTTGACGATTATTCTCGGGCGCGGCGAGTTGTTGCTTCGTGCGGCGAACCGGGTCGGCCTCAAAGAGATTGCCAAGGAAGCCGAAATCATTTTGAGAAGCGCGCGCCAGATGAACGGCATGATCCAGTCTCTTTTGGATACGGCTCGCTTGGAAGCAGGCCAGATCGTCTTCAAGAAAGAGCCGATCGAGCTGAGCGCGACGATTCGGAGCGCGGTCGAGACCGGCGTGCCATTGCCAGATCAGCCACGAATTAGGATTGAGACAGTTGACGCGCCTCCTCGGGTACGCGCCGATCGCGGCCAAATCGAGCGCGTGATTCTCAATCTGGTTCTCAACGCGCTCAAATTTTCGCCGTCCGATGCAGCGGTGGAAATCCACGTCGGCGCACATGACGGCGAAGTCGTGGTCTCGGTCACCGATCGCGGGGTTGGGATTCGCCCGGACGCTTTGCCCCACGTATTCGAGCGATACTACCGCGCCTCGGCCGGTACGAAGCAAGGGGGACTGGGCCTTGGCCTTTACAGTGCGCGGCTGATCGTCGAGGCCCTCGGAGGGCGCATCTGGGTGACGAGCGAACCGGGCCGAGGAAGCAGCTTCAGCTTTAGCTTGCCGGTCGCGTGAGTAGATATGGTGGTATCATCGTCCGAACCCCCGCCGCTCCTGAAAACCGGTGTTCCAAACCTTGATCTGTCTCTGGGCGGAGGCATCCCCAGAGAAGACGTGCTGCTCGTGGTCGGCCAGGCAGGCACCGGAAAAACGACACTCAGTCTTCAGATACTCTTTCACGCGGCAAGAGCCGGAGAGACTGTGCTGTACGTTTCCACCATTTCGGAACCGGTGACCAAGCTCCTCCGCCACATCCGTTCGTATTCGTTCTACGACGAGCAGTTGATCGGCAAGCGAGTGATTCTGCTCAGTGCGTATCCGATGATTCGGCAGGACTTGTCGGCGGTGACCGAAGCCTTGATCCTGGCGGTGAAAGAGCACCAGGCGACCGTGGTGGTCATCGATGGCATGATGTCATTTCACGATCTGCATCCCGGAGGAACCGAGGTCAAAACGTTCATTTATGATCTCGGGGCAACCCTGGCGACCCTTGGCTGCACGACGATCGTCACAAGTAGTGGCATCGCTCGAAGCGAAGAGCGCGAGTCGCCTGAGTTTACCATGGCAGATGGCGTGATCATGCTCGACATGGACGAAATCGGCGGCCAGATCTTTCGTCGCATCAGGATCCGCAAAATTCGCGGGCTCAACCCTCTCCTGGGGAAGCACTCGTTTCGCCTCGATAGTAACGGGATCATTATCTACCCGCGTTTGGAGACGACATTTACGTCGATCGACGTTGGCCTGGGTGAGGATCGGACGACGACCGGCGTTGCCGAGCTCGACACGCTCATGTCCGGTGGCCCTCGGCGCGGTAGTATTACCGTGCTGGCCGGCGCGTTGGGAACGGGCAAAACCCTGGCGAGCTTACAGTTCGTCATGGAAGGAGCACGATCTGCAGAGAAGGGCCTGTTCATCGGGTTTCGGGAGACACGTGAGCAGCTCATCGACAAAGCGCGTCTCTTCAACCTCGATCTGGCGGGGGCGATACGGGATGGACGGGTGTCCGTTTTCCACCGCGCGCCGGTTGATCTCGATTTGGATCAGATCACCTGGGAGATTTTCCGCGAGGTCGAACGGTTTGCCCCACGGCGGCTCGTGATCGACAGCGTTACCGAAATCGAAGATCTGGTGGTCGCGGGGCGTCGAGCGCGCGGCTACATGGCGGCGCTGGCCGGCCAACTGCGTCAGGTGGGGGTGACGTCGCTCATTTGCAAAGAAATTCCGCAAGTCGTGGGGCCCGAGCTGGATTTTTCTGACACGCCGCTTGCCGTCCTCGCGGAAAACCTTGTGCTCTTGCGGTGGGTTGAGTTTCGCAGTGAATTGTCCCGAGTCCTCTCAATCCTCAAAATGCGTGATAGCGGGTACGATGCATCGATTCGCCAGTACCTCATCGACAGCCTCGGTTTCCACGTGTTACAGAGGATCGAGACTGCCGAGGGTCTGCTGACTGGTATTGCCCGGCTTACTGCCGAGATGCGACGAAGGCCGAGGCCGGAAGGACGGGCGACCGATCGTGCTTGATAGGAGTTCGACGAACGATGCTACGAAGCGCGAGCGTGAGCTCGCTCAGTATCTACTGGCGCGCGAAGCCGGAAGCAATCCGAGCGCAAAAGGGATGGCTGACGCAACCACGCACACCTTCGCTCGCCTTTACGAGCGCCTCAAGGATCTGATCGGATCGGCAGGTTTTGAGGCGCTCGTTAAGCGTGCCCTCCACCTGGCCCAAACGGACTATCCCTACCTGGGCGGCGTCGTGGGCGAGATTCAAGCGGATACATTTCAGTTAACGGGGCTGAACGCAATCGTCGAAGGGCGAAATATTGAGGACGTACGCAATGGACTCGCCACGATGCTGGGTGCGTTCTTCTGGCTGCTGGTGACGTTTGTCGGCGACCGTCTGTTTTGGCGATTCATTCAGGGAGTGTGGCCTGACATAACGCCCGAGGAAACGGGGTTCAGTGCTGAGGAGAAGCAAGGATGAGCAACGTGGGGCGTATGACCATGCGCATTTTGCCCAGCGGAGTACCCGGTCTCGATCAGGTACTCGGCGGTGGCTTGCCGGAATATTCCTTCAACCTGATCGCTGGCGGGCCCGGGGCGGGAAAGACGACTCTGGCCCAGCAAATCCTCTTTGCGAACGCCACCGCGCAACAGACAGCGGTCTACTTCACCGTGCTTGGCGAGCCGCCTCTCAAGATGCTCCGCTACCAGCAAACCTACAGCTTCTTCGATCCGGCAAAGGTGGACGGCATCATTCGTTACGTGAATTTGAGCTCGGTCGTCCTCGAAGGGGACTTGAGTAAGGTATTAGACAGTATCGTGCGCGTCGTGGAGCAGACCGGGCCAAGTCTCGTGGTCGTCGACTCATTCCGGACGGTCGTGCGAGCCGCGATTGGAGCCGCGGCCGGTGAGCTGGAGTTACAGGGCTTTGTCCAGCGCCTCGCGATGTATCTCACGAGTTGGCAGGTCACGTCGTTCCTGGTTGGCGAATATGGTGAATCGGAAGAGGGGAATAACCCGGTTTTCACCGTTGCTGACGGCATACTCTGGCTCCGTCAGAGCGCCGAGCGGAACTCGATCGTGCGTAAGCTCCAGATCGTGAAGATGCGGGGACGGGCGCCCCTGCCGGGGTTACACACCTTTCGGATTACCGATGCTGGAATTCAGGTATTCCCTCGAATCGGACGCCGGTTGGAGGTCCGGGCGCGGGTGTTTCCTCAGCACCGCCTATCCACGGGGGTTCACGGCTTGGATGACATGCTCGGTGGGGGCATTCCCGCTGGGGATGCGGTGCTCGTGGCCGGACCGTCTGGTTCGGGGAAAACGGTTTTCGCGACGCAGTTCATTGCCGAGGGAGTGCGCCAGGGCGAACCCGGCGTTCTGGCGGTTTTCGAGGAGCATCCCGAGGACTATCTGTCTCGCGCGAAGGCGCTTGGCTTCGACCTTGCCGAGATGGTCGAAAGGAATCAGCTCAAGATCATGTATCTGCGCCCGCTCGATCTGTCGGTAGATGAAGCACTCTCCGAAATTCAGGATTCGGTTTCTCAGGTCGGTGCCAAGCGGGTGGTGATCGATTCGCTCTCGGGCTTCGAGCTGGCGCTGGCTCCGACGTTTCGCGAGGATTTCCGCGAGTCCCTCTACCGCCTGGTGGGAGCCCTAACCGGCAGTGGAGTAACCGTGGTGATGACCGTCGAGGTGATCGAAGCCTATACGGATCTTCGCTTCAGTCCTCACGAGGTTTCCTTCCTGGCCGACGACATCATCCTCCAGCGCTACATCGAGCTGGAGGGGCAATTACGGAAGATGATTACCGTCGTGAAAATGCGCAGCAGCAGCCATAGCACCGATCTGCGCGAGTACGAGGTCACCCCGCACGGCCTGGAGATTCGGCAGTCGTTGGCCGAGTATCGAGGCTTGATCACCGGCGTTCCCGAGCGGCGCCAACCGATCGCCGAGGTTTATCCCGGACTGAACGATCCGGAGGTCGTTGTGCTACGGGCGCTGATCGCCGCGCAGGAATCCACGGCCGAGGCGCTAGCCCTGGCAACCGGTCTGCGGCGGCAAGCTTTGACCGCCGCGCTCGAGCGATTAGTCGCCTTGAACTACGCGATTAAAGTGGACGAACACGGGCAAACATTGTATCGGCCGGTGGCTCGCACACTAGGAGCGACATAACCGACGCCGAGACCGGATGGCACGCGTGATCGAACGAGGCCGCGTCAGCGGCGAGGGGCTCGCCAGTCGCCCGAGCGATCGTAAGCAGATCAGCCCAACGGCGAGCCTTCGTGCACAATCTGATTCGGTAGAATCGGGCCAGAAACCTAGCGCGCTGGCGGTAGGCTCGCAAACAGCTCGCGCAGCGGCAGGGAAAAGCCAGGCAAGAGCGGAGAGCTGACCGAGTCGGCCGCTTCGAGCGTGCCGGCCAGTGCCAGGCCCAGCTTGGCGCGTCGATGAATCTCGACCTCGCGGCGCTGCCAGTCGACGATCCAGTACTCAAGTACGCCGCGCCGTGCGTAAAGCTTGTGCTTGGTCTGACGGTCGCGTCGCTCGTTCGCCTGGCCGGGCGACAAAACTTCGACGACAATGTCAGGCGCATCGCGTAAATGGCCGTTTTCGTCGAGTGCGCTTTCCAGCCGATCGTGACGGATCCAGGCGACGTCCGGGACAACGTCGTCGTCTTCGTCGAAGACGAGGCCCGGCGCGTAAACGGTCAGTCCAGTCTGATTTGACCGGCTCCATTGATGGAGCGCGCTCGCCAGTTCCACGCAAGCTGCTTGGTGGTACAGGTGTGGCGGCGGTGACGCGTGTAGATGGCCGTCGATAATCTCAAATCGCGTGGCATTTTCGGGAGGATATGCCACGTCAGCCGACGACCAGCGCGAAGATTGGGGTTGCTTCGCCATTCTCTCACCCCTTCATCCTACCAACGTCGATTGAGCAGAGTCTGACTTGCTATCAGGGACATCGAGTGGGGGCAATGTCCGGTAGCCGATTCTCCCGTGTACGGACGAGGGCGCGTGCCCTCGTCCAAGCGTGATTGCCGTGAATCCTACCATGAAACGGATCAGGTTTCTAGACATACGTCGCACGACGCGGATCTAGAGTGACCACGCCGGACGACGTATCGCCGGCGACGACGTCGCGGTCCCACGCTGCGATGTCAATCTGCATTACTCGACGAGCGACTCGTGATAGATTGGCTCTCTTGGGTGCGCAGTCATAGTAAAATATAAAACGCTACCCAACGAGGAGCGGATGAGCACTTTCGTCCTGATTGGGACGGAGGTTTTTCGGGAAGGGGAACCCAGATGAGTATTGATCAACCGACGCCGCCAGTGATGATTCCTTATGAACCCCAGGCGCTAGAGGCCGGCTGGCAGCAGCGCTGGCAAGCCCAGGGGCTTCATCAAACGCGCGAAGAATCTGGCCGTCCCAAGTATTACTGTCTGGACTTCTTCCCGTATCCATCTGGCAATGGCCTGTCGGTCGGCCATTGCCGGCAATACGCGCCAACCGATACCCTGAGCCGCTTTCTCCGGCTGCGGGGCTATAACGTCCTGCACCCGATGGGTTGGGATGCCTTCGGCGAACCAGCCGAGCAGTACGCCATCTCCCAGGGAGTTCATCCTCGGGTGACCACCGATCGGAACGCGGCGAACTACAAGCGCCAATTCGACCTGATTGGCATCTCCTACGATTGGGATCGCGAAATCGATAGCTCCCAGCCGGAGTACTACCGCTGGACTCAGTGGTTCTTCCTGCAACTCTACAAGCGTGGGCTGGCTTATCGGGACACGCAATGGCAGTGGTGGTGTCCGACTTGCCAGACGACGCTTTCCAACCAGGAAGCCCAGGACGGCGTCTGCTGGCGCGGTCACAGCGGCTTGACCAAAAAGGAGATTCCGGCCTGGTACTTCAAGATCACCGAGTACGCCGATCAATTGCTGGACGGGCTGAATGAGATCGACTGGCCCGAGCGGATCAAGCTGATGCAGGAGAACTGGATCGGCCGGAGCGAGGGGACGCGGATCGAGTTCCGCACCGAAAGCGGCGTTGCCCTGCCGGTCTTTACCACCCGCCCGGACACCGTTTTCGGCGTAACCTTCATGGCGATCGCGCCAGAACATCCGGATCTCGAAAAGCTATGCGTGTCGGAGCAAAGCGCGGCAGTCCAGGCCTACGTCGAGCGGGCGAAGGGGATCAGCGAGATCGATCGGCAATCGACCGAGCGGGAGAAGACCGGCGTTTTCACGGGCCGGCACGCGATCAACCCGCTGAACGGCGAGAAGGTGCAACTGTGGGTGGGTGATTACGTCCTGGGTAGCTACGGCACCGGCCTGGTCATGGGTGTGCCGGCCCACGACACCCGCGATTTCGCCTTCGCTAAGAAGCACGGCATTCCAATCAAACCAGTGATCGCCCCGCTGAATTGGAACGGCGAGGCGCTGACCGAGGCCTACGTCGGGCCCGGT
>DATLSK010000091.1:0-5445 GCA_035534155.1 Chloroflexota bacterium
GGCGAGGGTGCCCGGGTCACGCAAGATGTGCAGGAACTCCTTGCGAACCATGGCCAGCACTCGGCTGAACACGTCTCACGACGCTCCGAAGTAGGCAACGACGGTCATGCCCGGCTTGAGAAGTGTGCCGTTTGCCTGCACCGCGATCTTCACCGCGAAGACGAGGTTGAGTCGGTCGTCCACGGTCTGAACCGTCCGCGGGGTAAATTCGGCTTGATCGTTGATCGCCTCGACCGTGCCAGCAAAGCGGCGATTGGCAAAAGCGTCAGGGTCACTTCGACTGGCTCGCCAAGCTCGATCGTCGCGAGGTCACGCTACGGCACGTAAACAGTCAATTCGGGCTTCGAAAGATCGGCCAACACCAGCAAGGGTGCCCCGACGACGGCAACTTCGCCGGGTTCGGCGCTGCGTCGCAAGATAACGCCATCACGCGGCGCTCGCAACGTGTATTTCTCTAGCTGAACGGCGATAATTTGCTGGGTCAATGGATCGGCTTGCCGATATTAGACCAGCGTGGAAGCGTTGTCCAGGCGAATCAAGACGTCTTCTTGCCGAACCGTCTGTCCTTCGACGACCGGAATGGCAAGAATCCGCGCGTTGACTTCACTGCTGATCGTCACCTCGGTCGCTTCGATCGTCCCGTTCGCCGTCAAGCGAGTCACGTCGGCGCGGGCGAACCAGCGGTTCGCGCCCAGGGCTCCGGCACCAATCAGGACGACGACCGCCGCGACCATGATCAACCGCCGCCGGAGCTTCGACTCGCCAATCCCCAATCCGGTCCCCTATGCCAGATATTTGGCGCCCGCGGACACCGCCAACCCGGCCTTCTCGCGAATGGCTGGAGTCAATTGGTGTGCGGTCGAGCTTTCCGCCGCGGCATACTCCGTGGCCGCCGGGCGGTTGAACCGGAAATCAAACGAGCCAGCTTCGCTCGCCACCGGCAGAAGGTCGAGCACCCGCTTCACGAACGTGCCAGCATTGATCGGCTTGGTGACAAAATCATCCGCGCCGGCGCGAATCGCGTCGGTAGCCTCTTCGAATTCCAAAGAAGTCACCACGAGAACCGGAATCTTCGGCGAATGGCGCTTGAAGAGCTCAATCAGTCGAAATCCTGACACGGACGGAACGTTCAGCTCGAGCGTTACCAAGGTTGGCGGGGGATCGTCAAAAAAAGCTTCGAGGGCCGCCAGACCATCGCTGACGATCACAACGCGCAGGCCGGTTTCGGTCAGACTCCATCGGATACTCTCGGCCACGCGAGGATCACTCTCGACGACCAGTATCCACTCACGGTGTGACATTGGTTCTCCCTCGCTCCAATCAAAAAGCATCTTTGCTTTGGGCACCAACCGACCTTGTCGTGCGAAAGAGCGGAGCGTCGGACAATCGACCGACCACTGACCGGGCTCCTGGCCCGCATGCAACCCGGTGAGTGACGTGATTCGAGGGTAACGCGGTCGCTTGCGCTAGCCGCCGTGCATGGCGCCGTTGGTGGTGTCCAGCCAAACCATACCGGTCGGCGACGCAAAAAAGCCTGAAGAGAGGAGCAAGTCACCTGAAAAAATTCGGAACGAGACGCGTGGCGCACATCAGTCTTGTACTAAAGGAGATGGTAAGGCACACTCAGCACGGCGATGCCTCGGCGGAAAAGGAGCGCGGCCTTCAGACGCAAGGCCGTCTGATTATGCAACGGGTATTCCCACCATCGTCCGGGGAGAAACTCGGGGATGACGACGGTCAACGTTCGCTCCGGCTCCCTTTGATGCACCGAATCGAGATACGACAGCAAGGGACCGATCAACGCGCGAAATGGCGATTCAATCACCACGACCCGCGCCGTGGGCCACCAGGCACGCAGCTTTGCTTCGAACTCCTGGCCCGCCTCGACCGTTTCGGCGACCTGAACAACCGTCACCGGTAACCCCAACGACAATGCATAGGTCAATGTCCGTAGCGTCGCCTTATTCACCGACGCCATCGGGACGAAGAGGGAGTTCGATTGTGCAACCTGGCCAGTGATTGGTTCCGGTGGCGCCTCGTCGACCTTCAACTGCTCGGCCACCGAGCTATAGTGCCGATGAATCAGGACGAAGTTAAAGATTAAGAATGGAATGATCAGAATGACAATCCAGGCGCCTTCCGAAAATTTTGCAACGCCGGTGACCACCGAGACGACGCCGGTCGCGACGGCTCCGGTCCCATTGATCGTCAGCGCGGTGCGCCAGCCCGGTGTCCGCAGCTTCTGCCAGTGACGAACCATACCAGCCTGAGAAAGGGTGAATGAAACGAACACACCAATCGCGTAGAGCGGAATCAGCGCGTCGGTCGCTCCGTGGTAGGCAATAACCAGCACGGCCGAAAGCAGGCTCAAAACGATAATACCGGTATTGAAGGCGAGGCGATCGCCACGGTAAGTAAACTGAGTGGGGAGAAATTTGTCGCGTGCTAACAGCGAGGCGAGGCGCGGAAAGTCAGCATAGCTGGTGTTCGCGGCCAGGACCAGAATCAGGGCGGTTCCCGCCTGTAGAAGGTAATAGAAAAGCCCCGTGCCAACGATGCCACGGGCAAGGATGGAAACCATCGTCTCACTACCATCTGGTCGGGGCACTGCCTGATACGCAATGGCCAAGAACATTGTGCCCATGAACATCGTCACGAGAATGACCGACATCCAGGTAAGGGTCGACCGGGCGTGCTCGGCTTCAGGTGGCTTGAAGGCCGGAACACCGTTCGAGATGGCTTCCATACCGGTCATTGCGCTGCAGCCCGAAGCGAACGCTCGCAACACCAGGAAAAGGCTGAGCCCTTCGAACGCTTGGATCGGGGGATGGGGCAATGGCGGAATCGATCCCCCTGCCAGGGCAAACTTCACAATACCAACAACGATCAGCCCATACATCGTCACAATGAAGACGTACGTCGGCGCAGCAAAGATCGCGCCCGACTCGCGGATTCCCCGGAGATTGCCAATCGTGATGAGCAGAATGAAAAAGAGACAAAGACCGACTCGGTAGTCGAGTAAGGAAGGGAACGCCGAGGTAACCGCGGCGGCCCCGGCGGCGACCGAGACCGCGACCGTTAGAATATAGTCGACGAGCAGGCTTGCCCCCGCGGTAAGCCCTGGCAAGGTGCCCAGATTATCCTTGGCAACGATGTACGAGCCCCCGCCCGAAGGATAGGCACGAATCGTTTGCCGATACGAAATCCCGACCACCGCCATGAGGAGGGCGATCGCTACCCCGACCCAGACTCCGTACGACATCGCCGCGGCGCCGGCCAACATCAATTGTAAGAAAATCTGCTCGGGACCGTAGGCCACGGACGAGAGCGCGTCCGACGAGAGAATCGCCAGAGCCTGGATTCGTCCCAGGCGCTCGTGAATCGCTCGGGACGTCGGGATCGGCGGACCAACCATAAACCGCCAGAGGCGATACCAGGCCAGCGATAATCCGCCATCCGGGCGGGTATCTCGCTCGGTCGCAATCACGACACCAGATTGGGTAGCCCGGGCGCTCACCAGCGATGGGCGGACGATTCGGACAAAGCGATCGCCCTGGCGACGTCCGTGCACCTCTTCCCAATCACCGTGATCGACGGTTGGGCGGTAGTGTCGGATAATCGTTTCTTGTTCGTCGTCGTTCGTCGAGGAGCCCTCGCTCCTGAGATCGGGCGGGACGGCTACGGTGGGCTTTGACTGTTCGCTGGTACTCATCACCACTTCTTCGGTCGAGCATGAAACAGGTTAACCAGGTTATCTTAGCTCGCCAATGAGTGGTTTGAGGTCAAAGAAGTCTCAAGGTTTCCGTTGGCTCTTGCATACCGTGAGCAGACGGCTCGAGCTGGCCATCAGGAGAAGCTTTTGCGACCTGAGCACCAGCCACTGATCCCTACCTCCGCTCTAGTCGGCGCGGAAACGATAGCCCACGCCCGGCTCGGTGATAACGTAGCGAGGATTGTGCGAATCGGCTTCGATCTTCTTCCGAAGGTTCGCGACGTAGACGTGGAGATAGTGCTCTTCTTCACCATAGGCCGGTCCCCAGACCTGACGCAGCAAGGTTTTGTGTGTCAGCACGCGGTTCGGCTCGGCGACGAGCGCTTTGAGAATCTCCCATTCGGTCGGCGACAGCTTGACCTCCTGGCCGCGCACGTACACCTGACGATGGACAAAGTCGATCCGCAGGTCGCCAAAGTCGTGGACACTCGACGCGGACGGCGGACCGAGGTGACGCAGCGCTACTCGGATCCGCGCGAGTAATTCATCCATGCTAAATGGCTTGGTCAAGTAGTCGTCAGCGCCAAGATCGAGGGCGAGTACTTTATCGCGCTCACCACCGCGCGCCGTCAGGACGACAATCCGAATCGGGCTCCCAGCCGAGCGGATCTGGCGCACCAGATCCAGTCCGTCGACGTCTGGTAAACCCAGGTCGAGGAGAATCACGTCCGGATGCCACCGGAAGAGCGCAGCGAGGGCATCGGAGCCGGTCGCCGCCTCTTGGACGTCGAAGCCGTACCGAGAAAGCGTCAAGCGCAAGGTTCGCAGCAACTGCGGTTCGTCTTCCACCGCCAGAATCCGTGGTTGCCCGCTCATGCCGCACCGGCCGGGGAGTCGGGAGTTGGGAATCGGGAGTCGGCGGAGAGGCGACGGGAGTCAAGGGGCAGGGATTGGGGATCGGGGATCCGGAATGGCGCCGGCCGATCGAGCAACGAGGCCTCGGCGTCGACCGTTTCGCGGCCGATGGCTGCGTTCCGATTCTCCGACTCCCGACTGCCGACTGCCAACTCCCACGTCACCGGCAAACTGAACGAGAACGCGGCTCCCCCTTCCGGACGATTCTCAACCCAGATCTCTCCCTGGTGCGCTTCGACCAGTCCTTTCACCACGGCCAGGCCAAGCCCCGATCCCTGTCGCGCCTGGCCAGCCAGACGTGGGCCGCGGTAAAACTTGTCGAAGATGCGCGGCAGCACCGCGGCGGGAATACCCGGACCAGCGTCGGCAACCGTCACCACGACGGCCGCGCCGACCAGCCGCGCTGAGATCACGATCGCCGTTTCGGACGGGGTATGGCGCTCGACGTTTTCGAGCAGATTGCTCAAGACGCGGTCGATCGCGACATAGTCGATCGGAATCGGCGGCAGGTCCTCGGGGACGTCAACCGACAACGAATGAGTCGCCAGAAGCGGCCCCAACCGGCCAAGCACGTCGTCAACCAGAGAAGCAAGCGGGTAGTACTGGCGGTCGGGGACGAGTGTGCCGGTTTCAATCTGAGAGACGTCGAGCAGATTGCCGACGATTCGATCGAGGCGATCGACGTCCTGCTCGATCGCCTGAGCAAAGTCGGCACATTCTTCGACGCTCCATTCGGCGTCCCGCTGGCGCAGGCTTCCGGCCGCGGCTTTGATCAAGGCCAGGGGCGTCCGCAGATCGTGCGAAACCGAGCTCAAAAG
>DATLSK010000092.1:0-11099 GCA_035534155.1 Chloroflexota bacterium
CGGCGGGCTCGTTGGCGAGGACAACGCCGATGCTCGCCTTGATCGCCGTCAGCGGGGTGCGCAAGTCGTGTGAGACGTTGGCAAGAAACGCATCTTTCTGACGCTCGAGGTCTCGTTGGCCGGTGACGTCACGCACGGAACTGATGACCAACAACTCTTCTTCAATGAGAAGAGGGCTGAGACTCACTTCGACCGGGAACTCGCTACCGTTTTTGCGCTGCGCGAGGAGTCGCAGTCCGGTCCCTATTGGTCGCGTTCGCGGATGCGTCCGGTACTCGTCACGCAACCGTTCGTGCCTTTCACGCGAGGGCAAAGGCAATAATAGCTCGATTGCCTTGCCGAGTAGCTCCGCTTGAGGATAGCCGAAGGTACTTTCGGCCTGGTGGTTGATTAACACGATCCGTCCGTCACCGTCGGTAATGACAATTGGGTCTGGCGCCGACTCCAAAATTGCTTGGAAGCGCAGCTCGGCCGTCTGTAACTGGCGAAATGGTCGCGGGTTCGTCGGCATCGATCGAGCCAGCGCGACGCTGACCAGATCGGCATATGTCTCGAGCACCTCCAAAACATCGTCGGGAACGGCCCGATCACAGTCACAGCTCAATACACCGGTTAACCGGTCGTTTCTGGTCAGAGGAAGAATAACCGGGGCTGCTGAGTCTGGCGCGAGTGACTCGGTTGATCGCTGTACCGTGGCGAGTAGCTGCCAATCCGCCAGGTTGGGCGAGAACTGCCAAACTTGCGCGCGCCGTACCTCGAAATCGCTGACCAATGTCTCCGCCGCGATTTGGGCTACTCGGTCGGGACTGGTTTCAGAGACCAGTGCGACGCTACGTCGCGCGATCCGCTGCCAGTAGGTCGCTGCGTCCACTAGCTTCCTCCAGATCCGTGTGCCTTGAGTGGCGCGACTCCGCGATTCCGCAGGTAATCCGGCCTCTTGATCACGAGCGTCACGCCTGGGTGTCGGGAACGCCTAAGAGTCCTGGCTACACCGAAGGCCCGGAAGTAGCCTTCCCGACATCCACAGTGTATCCACGCCAGGTTGGGGCGCAGGTTGTCCCAGGTAAATGTCAGGTAAACGTGATAGTGGTTAGCGCGAGGCGGTTACCGTGGTCAGGGGGCACATGGAGGTGAGGTTGAACATTTATGTCTGATTGGAAAAGCATTTCTACTCGCGCTGGCGGCACCGGGCGAGCTAACACATCGCCTGGTGCCGCCCGGCACGCCCCTTGCCGCGGAGCTTGTTTCTTGCTAGTCGCGAGAGTTCCCGCTACGGAAGGCAGGAATTCCGCTACGCCTCGGCGAGCCACCTGGCGAAAGTGTCGCGCCAGGCTGCCCGGTCTTCTGGGCCGCCGAAATCGAGTGTGAATGGTCCACGATAGCCCAATTCGGTGAGCCGACGGAAGGCATGACGAAAGTCGATCGTCCCCTCACCCGGTAAGAGATGCTCTTCGTGGGTGCCGCGATTGTCGTTCAACCGAACCTGGCCAATGCGCGCGACCCCGAAGGCGTCGAGGAAGCCGTCGATGCCGTCGGGAACGAGGCTCGCGTGGGCGACGTTGCAGGCCCATTTGAAGCGGGGAGAGTGGACCGCGTCAAAGAATCGGCGAGTCTCGGCGACGTCGCGGGGCATGTAGTGGATCTCGGCGTCGTCGGGTTCTTTATTGTGGTTTTCGAAGTAGACGTCGAGACCTCGCTCCTCGGCCAGGTGTACCGCATATTGCATACGAGCAATCGCCGTCGCCAGGCGAGTTTCCCGATCGCTCGAAAAATGAAAGCCTCCGTGGCAGATGACGTAGCTTCCCCCAAGGTCGCGGATCAGATCGAAGTTTTGACGCAAATATTCGTCGATCGCCGCGTGGAGCACCGGCGTGATTTCGGCCATGTTCACTGCCGACAAGGTGTGCAAGCCGAGAGTGATCTGGTGTTTGGCAACCAAATCACGAATGGAGACTCGGCGGTCCGCGCTAAAGGTCCCAGGATAGTTGGGGGGCACGTCGGACTGCAAATCGACACGGGTGAACCCGTGGGCGGCAGCCCACTCAATCGTTCGCTCCAGTGGCCACGAGGCGGGGCCGGCCAGGACAAAGCGCGTCGCATGGTCCATTTGGGATATTTCCTCCTCTTTTGCGACATCGTAACCGCTCACCTTAGCGCCTGTCAATCAGCGTTGTTCTGGTGTGCGGATCGCGTGATGTAGGATATACTGGTAGGGAATACAGGATGCGACGACGGGGTGGGGCAGGCGCTCTAACCGACCGTGGTGCCGATACGCGAAGGTGCGCATCGCGCCGGACGCTGATTTGTCGTCGTCGCGGTGTCGACTCGTCCTCGTCGACCCAACTGTGAATGCCTCACCTGCTCTTAGAATAAATAAAACGACCGAACAGAATGGAGCCGACCGTTTCTACCGTTCTTGCCGTCTATCCTGATTCCGATCGTGGTAACCAAGCGCAGCGCGACCTTTGGCGAAACGGTTTTCGCCGCTCGGCGGTGGTCCGCGCCGCGCCGAGTGGCGCGATCGCGATCGTCGGTCGCTCTTTCATGGTGCGCCTCGGCGCGGCCCTGACTCTCGCTCTCCTTCTCGGCGTGAGCGGCAGCCTCGAGGGACGCGGCCTCACCGGCTATACCTCGCCCTCCGATTCTTTAGTCTTTTTCGTTTTCTTCGCGGCGTTAGGGGGCGTGCTGGGCTGGACTGTCGGCCGCTGGCTGGGCGTGGGCGTCGACGACGAGACCATTGACTATTATCGACGTTGGATCGTTCCGGGCGAAACCATGGTGATCGTTCACACGCAACTTGCCAAGGTCGATTCCGCTTTGCAAGTCCTGAGGCGCAGCTTGGAAAATCAACCGGCCGCCTTTGTGCTGCGCGAGCCGCGGTCGATCGATGGAAAGTTTGCCAGTCTACCGCGTGAGCGCTTCACCCAGGAACGCCTCCGTTTGCACGCCGCCTACCTGGCTGGCCGCCACCGAATTGGGAAAGACGCGCCGCGGAACTATCAGCTCCGATCTCGGCTCATCCGGGCGACGCGCTCCATCGAGGAAGTGACCGCGGATCTCGCGCGGGTTGCCGATTTAGAGCAGAGCGTATCGCCCGCGGCCGAGTGGCTACTTGACAACGCCTATGTGATTCAGCGCCACAGTGGCGACGTTCGACGGAACCTTTCCAAACGGTTCTACGACGTCTTGCCACGGCTGACGTCAGCGGAGAGCGCTGGCGAGCCGAGAGTTTTCGACCTAGCGGCCGAGCTCGTTGCCCGAAGTGAGGCCGAAATTCATCCAATCGAGGTCGTCGATTTTGTTCGAGCGTATCAGGAAGTGACGCCGCTGACGATTGGTGAGCTCTGGGGCTTGCCCCTCATGTTGCGCTTTTGTCTTGTCGAGGAGCTGAGCCAGCTTGCCTTGATCGTGGAGCGTCGTCAGATCGAGCACGAGTACGCCGACTTCTGGGCGAATCGATTACTGACCGCGGCGCGAACCGCCCCGGACTCCTTGCTACTGATGGTGGCTGAGCTGACCCGCGTCCAGCCGAAACCATCGGGATACGTCGTCGATCGACTGGTCAGCCAGCTCCAGGGTGAGGCGACGGCGCTAGATCCGATCCGAGCCTGGCTCGAGCGTAAGCTCGGAGCATCGATCGCCGAGGTGATCCAGGCGGAGCAGCAGCGCCATGCCGAGGACCAGATGATGATTGCCAGTGCAATCGGCAGTCTGCGCGAGCTGGCTCAGCTCGATTGGCGCGAGGTGTTTGAGCAAATTAGTGTGGTCGAGGACACGCTGGCCGAGGATCCAGCGGCAATCTACGCTCGAATGGACTTTGGCACTCGTGACGACTACCGGGCGGCGGTCGAGCAGGTTGCGCGTCGTACCGCGGTCGCGGAAGTCACGGTCGCACGTCTCGCGGTCGAATTGGCTGGAACCCGAGATCCAAATCAACATGATGGCCACGTCGGTTACTATCTTGTCGACGGCGGCCGAAGCGAGCTTGAAAGTCGTTTGGGCTATCAACCTAACGTTGCTTTCCGCGTCAGCCGCTGGTCACTTGGCCATCCGACGGTACTTTACCTGGGGAGCATTGGCGTCGTGACCCTGGCGTTGGCGGGAGCGGCTGGCTGGGCTAGTCTCACCGCCGGGGCTGGTGCCAGCTCGGTCGTTCCGATTCTCGTTACGCTCCTGTTGCTGTTTCCGGCCAGTGAACTGGCGATCCAGCTTGTCAACTCGGCCACGACTCTGGTGATTCCGCCGCGTTCTCTGCCAAAGCTATCGTTTGCGCACGGGATTCCCGACGAGTGGCGAACCCTCGTCGTCGTTCCGACGTTACTCATGTCGCCGGACAGCGTGCGCGAAGACGTCGAAAACCTGGAGATCCGTTACCTCGCCAACCAGGACCCCAACCTTCGTTTCGCTTTACTTGCCGATTACACGGACGCGTCGGAACGAGTGATGTCCGACGATGCGAATCTTCTCGAATTAACCGTCCAGGGTATCGAAGCGCTCAACCGAAACCACGGTGGGAATCAGTTCTCACTGTTTTATCGCGACCGGATCTGGAGCGACAGCGAGAGAGTTTGGATGGGCTGGGAGCGGAAGCGGGGAAAGCTCGAGGAGATGAATCAGTGGCTTCTCGAGCGGCGCGGCATCGCGGTCGAAAAGGGACGTGCGCTCACCCTGCATCACGCCGGTAGTGAAGAATCGCTCAGCGACATTCGCTTTGTCATTACGCTCGATGCTGACACTCAGTTACCGCACGGAACGGCCCACCGCCTGGTTGGAACGCTCGCTCACCCACTCAACCGACCAGTCCTCGCGGCGAACGGGAATCTGGTTCGCTCAGGTTACGGCATCATTCAACCACGAGTGAGCACGAGCCTGCCGAGCGCCAACGCCACTCGCTTCGCGCGGCTGATCGCTGGTCCGGCCGGCACCGATCCGTACACTCAGGCGATTTCTGACGTTTACCAGGATTTGTTCGGCGAAGGAATTTACCACGGGAAAGCCATCTATGACGTGGAGGCGTTTGCACGGGTGCTCGGCGGTCGATTCGCCGACGCCAGCCTGCTGAGCCACGATTTGCTCGAAGGCGCCCACGTCCGTACTGGCCTTGCTTCCGACGTCGAGCTATTCGAGCAGTTTCCGCGAACGTACCAGTCTTTCAATGCGCGTGCCCATCGGTGGATACGTGGTGATTGGCAGATCACCGCCTGGTGCACGCCGTGGGTGCCGAGGGCAGACGGCGGAAGCGAAGCGAATCCTCTCACGGCGATCAATCGCTGGAAGATCTTCGACAATCTTCGACGCAGCTTGACGGCACCGGCCCTGGTTGCCTTGCTCTGCATCGGCTGGATCGGGCTACCGGTCCATGCCGTGGTCTGGAGCGTGCTCGTTGGGTTGGCCTTACTCTGCGCACCGCTCCTTCAAATCGTTCGTTGGCTGGCGTCGCCGGGTGATGCCGGACGAACGACGTGGCGTGGCTGGGCATTGCAGGGTACATCCTGGATTGCCGGACTGTTTTCCATCGTGGTCTTGCCTCAACAAGCGTACACCGCACTCGATGCCACCGTCCGCGTATGGTATCGGCGCCTGATCTCCCATCGAAAGCTATTGGAATGGCAGACCTTCCAAATGGTTCACCAGAACCGTCACCAGGCGCGGCGCGGATTCCTGGGGCAAATGGTCGTGGTGAGCTTAGGCGCGGTTGCTCTCTTTGCCATCGTATTCAACGGTGCGCCACGGATCGTTCCCGAGGCCTTGACATTTCTCATCCCCTGGCTCCTCGCGCCGGTTGTCGTCGTTTGGATCGACAGTGATCGACGGCGGTCGACGGCTTCCGGGATCAGTGCAAGCGATCAGCAACAGCTTCGTCGTTACGCCCGTCAGACCTGGCGCTATTTCGATGATGTCGTGGGGCCGCGCACCAATTGGCTGCCGGCCGACAACTACCAGGTAGCCTTGCGCGTCGAGGTTGCCGCGCGCACCTCGCCCACCAACGTTGGCCTCTGGCTGCTCTCGACCCTCGCCGCCCACGATTTCGGGTATGCGACCGTTGATCAAGTCGTCGAGCGCGGCGCGGCAACATTTGACACGCTCCGTCACCTCGAACGCTACGAAGGCCACTTGCTGAACTGGTACAACGTCGAGACGCTCCAACCGTTGCCGCCACGCTACGTTTCCACGGTCGACAGCGGAAACTTGCTTGCGAGCCTGTGGGCACTTGCTCAGGGCTATCGAGAGCTGGAATCGACGCCGTTGATTGGTTCGTCAGTACTGGAAGGGTTGGTTGATACCCTGGACTTAGTTCGAGAGTCCGTCGAAGCGAGTCGGTCGGAACAAGGGGCAGATTTGGCGAAAGTTGATGGCGCAGTCGCGCGATTGGCAACGCTGATCGACGCGCCGAGAGGCCCCTGGGAAGAAATCGTAACCCGGTTGCGGTCGGCCCTGGGGCCAGCGCGTGAACTTGTCCAGATACTCGAAGCCCGACCGCCCAACGCCAAGACGTGGTCGGGGGCGAGTCGCTTGGGAGACGTCGCGCACGATTCTCGACAAGAAACGTCGGATCTCAGCTATTGGGCCGCTCAGATCGAGCGACAGATTGACGCGTGGTTGGCCGTTGTCGATCGGTACTGTCCATGGCTCGCCGAGTGTGATCAGTCTGACGTCGGCTTCGACGCGCCGACCCTCGCGACGCTGGCTTCGGGGGAATATTTTGACTGCCGTCGCGACCGACAGAAGCCAGACGCCCCGACCGGAGACAACGCCAGCGCGGCTCACCCGCCGGAGTGGGCACCGGGCGTAGCGGCGTCCATCCGCGAGGCATCGGAAGCGGTTGCTCGCATCGACGCGTTAGTCGAACGCGTCGATGCCCTGGCTGATGAAATGAGGCTGCGCTTTCTCTACGATCCGGACCGGCGTTTGTTTAGCATCGGCTACAATGTCGAGCTGCGCCGACTCGATCGGTCTTACTACGATCTGCTCGCCAGCGAGTCGCGACTGGCGAGCCTCGTGGCGGTCGCCCGAGATGACGTTCCGATTGACCACTGGTTCACGTTGGGCCGTCCGTTCGGCGTAGCGGACGGGAAGCCGGTGCTGCTGTCCTGGACCGGTACGATGTTCGAATACCTGATGCCGTTACTCTTGACCCGCCGTTATGAGAATTCCCTGCTCGACGCCGCCTGCCAGACCGCCGTGCAGCGACAGATTGCCTACGCGAGACGACGGAACGTGCCCTGGGGAATTTCCGAGGCAGCTTTCAGTGCGGTCGACGCGAACCAAATTTACCAGTATCAGGCGTTCGGAGTGCCGGACCTTGGCCTGAAGCGTGACCTGGGGGCCGATCTGGTGGTTGCCCCGTACGCGACTGCTCTGGCCCTCCTCGTTGATGCCCCGGCGGCAGTTCGCAATTTACGGCGACTGGGTCGGGTCGGGGCTCGGGGAAGCTACGGCTTTTACGACTCGATCGATTACACGCCAGAGCGTCGGCCCGAAGGGAAGCCCGGCATTGTTGTGGCGACCTACATGGCTCACCACCAGGGCATGACGCTGCTCGCGATTGACGACGTTCTGCACGCTGGTATTCTCCAAAGGCGCTTTCACGCGGATCAGCGCATTCGAGCGGTTGAGCCTTTGCTCTTCGAACGCATGCCGGTGGCGCCGCCGGTGATCGATAACATCGCGCGCGGCTATGTGCCGACTCGACCGAGCCCGTCGGGTGGGCCGGATACGTCGGCGCATCTCAACACGCCGGATACCACGACACCCCGGGTTCATCTCTTGGCCAATGGCTCGTACGCGCTCATGATCACCGCGGCGGGCGGAGGCTACAGTCGCTGGCGCGACGTCGATGTGTCACGTTGGCGCGCCGATGCGACGCTCGATCCGTGGGGAAGCTTCATCTACATTCGCGATGTCGAGCGCGGCGTGACCTGGTCGACCACCCACCAACCAGTGCATCGAAAATCGTCCGACTACTCGGTAACGTTTGCGGTCGACCGCGCGGCGTTCGCTCGTCGCGACGCTGGGATTGCGACTCATACCGAGATCATTGTCTCGACCGAGGCTGACGCCGAGATTCGTCGGGTCAGTCTGGTCAACTATTCCGGCCGCACCCGCATCCTGGATCTGACGAGCTACGTTGAGCTCGCAATGGCACCGCACAACGCCGACCGCAGCCATCCTGCTTTCAGCAAGCTATTTGTCCAAACCGAGTCCGTGCCCGAGCGCAACGCTTTACTTGCCTGGCGGAAGCTGCGTTCGCCGCACGACGCCCCGATTTGGGCCACGCACGTCCTGGTTTTGCCGCCCGATCAGCAGGCCACGGTGACGTACGAGACGGACCGCGCCGAGTTCATTGGCCGGGGACGCGGCCTCGAGAATCCCGTGGCCCTGGAGCGAGAGCTGAGCAGTCGAACCGGCTCGGTGCTCGATCCGATCTTTAGCATGCGCTGTCGGATTGCGATCGAGCCTGGACAGCAGGTTCAGCTCGCGTTTGTCACTGGAGCTGGAGACAGTCGAGAAGCGGTGCTTGCAATCGCCGACCGCTACCAGGATACACGCTCGGTCGAGCGGGCGTTTGAGCTGGCTGCGTTCCAAGCCCAGCTCGAGCTGCGCCATCTGCGGGTAACCGCCGAAGACATCCAGCGCTTTCAGCAGATGGCGAGCTACATGCTCTTTCCGAGTCCGCGCTTGCGCGCGGCTGAGCCGCAACTCCGTCAGAATCGCCTTGGCCAGTCGCGGCTCTGGGCCTATGGCATCTCCGGCGATCTGCCGATCATGGTCGTGACCGTCGGAGATCGTCGAGACGCCGACGCGGTGAGCGAGGCTCTGATGGCGCACACTTTCTGGAGACAGCGTGGGTTTTGGTGTGACCTGGTAATTTTGAACGAGGAAGCCGGGGCATACCAGCAGCCCCTTCAGGATTACCTGAAAGTGCTCGTTCAGAATCACGCGCGCTACACCGGACTCGATCAGCCCGGTGGCATCTTCCTTCGTCCGATCGAACATATCCCGTCCGAAGATCTCACCTTACTCCTGTCGGTGGCGCGCGTCGTTCTGGTCGCGGCTCGGGGGCAATTTCTCCAGCAGCTCAGTCAGCTTGGCGAGCTCGACGTTCCACCACCGCTCGTGACGAGCCCGCGAGCCTCCGAGGAGCCGTCGGCGGCGCTGCCGTTCCTGGAACTGCCCTACTTCAATGGTCTGGGCGGCTTTACGGCCGATGGCCGCGAATACGCGATCTATCTTGGTCCGAACACGGTGACGCCGGCTCCCTGGGTGAACGTCATGGCGAATCCGAGCTTTGGCGCGCTCGTCTCGGAAAGCGGATCGGGATTCGCCTGGTACGGTAACAGCCAGGGTAACCGACTTTTGCCGTGGTCAAACGATCCGGTCATCGATCCACCCGGCGATGCGATCTACATCCGTGACGACGAGTCCGGGGTATTTTGGACGCCCACGCCGTTGCCAATTCGCGAGGCCGATGCCTACCGTGCCCGGCACGGTCAGGGCTACACCACGTTTGAGCACAACAGTCACGCGATCGAACAGGAGTTGGTCACGTTTGTACCCCTTGACGATGCGGGAGGAGCGCCGGTTCGGTTGCAGCGATTGCGGTTGCGGAACCGCTCGTCGCGGCGCCGCCGCCTGACGATCACTTTCTATGGCGAGTGGGTACTGGGAGGCACGCCGGAAGAAACGCAGATGCACGTCGTCTCGACCTGGGATGGTGAGAGCCAGTCCTTGCTCGCTCGTAACGTCTACCACATCGACTACGCCAGTCGAGTCGCCTTTGCAAGCGCCAGCCTGGCGGTGAGTAGCTATACGGCCGACCGAACCGAGTTCTTAGGCCGGAACGGGTCGCGAGCGCGACCGGCGGCGTTGTCACGGCAATCGCTTTCGGGTCGCGTCGGCGCTGGCGTCGATCCGTGCGCGGCGCTTCAGGTGACTGTCACGATCGAGTCTGGACGCGAAGCCGAGGTCACATTCCTGCTTGGCCAGGCGTCGGATGCCGCTCAAGCGAGAATGTTGAGCCGTCGCTTCCGCGATCCGGGCCAGGTCGAACGGGCGCTCCGCACGACAATCGGCTGGTGGGATCGCTACCTCGGAGCGATCCAGGTTGAGACGCCGGACCTTTCGGTAAACTTCTTGCTCAATCGCTGGCTCCCCTATCAGACGCTGAGCTGTCGCGTCTGGGCGCGTTCGGCTTTCTATCAGTCCGGAGGGGCGTTTGGTTTCCGGGATCAGCTTCAAGACGTGATGTCGTTGGTGTATGCCGCGCCCGACCTCGCGCGGCGTCACATTCTGACCGCGGCGTCCCGACAGTTCGTCGAGGGTGACGTTCAGCACTGGTGGCATCCGCAATCAGGAGGCGGGGTGCGCACCCGAATCTCGGATGACATGCTCTGGTTGCCCTATGCCGTGTGCCATTACGTGCGGGTGACCGGCGACAAAGCGATCCTCGACGAGACGGTGCCGTTTCTCGAAGGACACGTCCTCGATCCCCAGGAGCACGAGCAGTACTCTGTGCCATCGACCGCGCTCGAAGCCGGAACGTTACTCGAGCACTGTCGGCGGGCCATCGAACGCGGGATGACCGAAGGACCGCACGGACTGCCGTTGATCGGCACCGGTGATTGGAACGACGGATTGAATGAGGTTGGCGTTGGGCACAAAGGAGAGAGTGTCTGGCTGGCCTGGTTCTTAATCGACGTCTTGCGCCAGTTTGCCGAGCTACTCGAGCAGGTCGACCAGCCCGAGCTGGTGGTCGAGTATCGAACTCGGTCGGCCGAGCTGGCCGCCACCGTCGAGGTCCGGGCCTGGGATGGTGGGTGGTATCGTCGTGCGTACTTCGACGATGGTACGCCGCTCGGCTCTCATTTGAACGACGAGGCGCAGATTGACTCGCTGCCCCAGTCGTGGGGGCTGATTTCGCGCGCGGCCATTCCGAGCCGAGCCGAGCAGGCGATGCGAGCCGTCGAAGAACACCTCATCCGCGATGACGAAAAACTCGTTCTGCTGTTCACGCCGCCGTTCGAGCGGTCTGAGCCAAATCCTGGTTACGTTCGCGGTTACCCCCCGGGGGTCCGTGAGAACGGCGGGCAGTACACCCA
>DATLSK010000093.1:0-5380 GCA_035534155.1 Chloroflexota bacterium
GAACGCCCGAGGCGAGCGAATCTTCGTTTTTGAAGGTTTCGACGAGAACGACGAAGCACAATACGTCGCAACGCAAATCGAGCGACTGTTCGCGAGTGGCGCCGTGCGCTACCGCGACGTGGCGGTGATGTACCGTACGAATAGTCAGTCGCGCGTGCTGGAAAAGACCTTTCTCCGACACCGTTTGCCTCACAAAGTCGTCGGGATGCGCTTCTACGAGCGAAAAGAAATTCGTGATTTGCTCGCCTACCTTCGGGTGTGTCATAACCCGAATGACTTCACGAGTCTCGAACGCATTATCAACGTTCCAGCTCGGGATATTGGAGCGAAGTCGGTTGCCGACTTGCGGCTCTGGGCGACCCGAGCGGGTCGGACGGTCCCCGAAGCGATTCGTTCCCTGGCATTTGGCCAGGAGCTGGCAGTGCCGTGTCCATTGAGCAAGCGGGCACGAACAAACCTGGGGGAATTTGGTCGATTGCTGGATACCCTCCAGGCGGCAGGGCGTGAGCTTGTCGTCGGTCGTCTGATCGAAAAAATCGCGACTCTCACCGGGTACCAGGATTTCTTGCGCGATGGTAGTGAAGATGGCGAGACCCGGTGGGAGAACGTTCGGGAGCTGATCACAGTTGCCGATGAGTTCTCTGCCTACGATGCGCCAACGAGCCTCGCAATGTTCATCGAAGACGCGGCGCTCGCCGCTGACGCCGACGAATATGATGCCTCGGCGGACGCCGCGACTTTGATTACCCTTCACGCCGCTAAAGGGTTGGAATTCGACGTGGTATTCATCGTCGGATTAGAAGAAGGGCTTTGTCCGCACAATCGGGCGGTGGAATCGAATGACCAGGATCAGCTCGAAGAGGAACGCCGCCTCTTGTACGTTGGTGTCACGCGAGCTCGTCAACGACTCTTCCTAACGTACGCGACCCGGCGGACCCAATTTGGCAGCGTGATGCCTCGGCAATCATCACGCTTTTTCAAAGAAGTACCCCGCGAGCTAGTTTTTGGCTCGGCACGCGCCGTTCAGGCGCCCACGGGCCGTCAAAGCTGGGTCGAGCCTAGCTCCGCGTCCCGAACCGTTTCACCGGTGCGTGGTGGTGGCGTGGGTCGTCCGGCGCCAATCGCCACCGAGCCGGTTCGCGCGACGCCGGCTGCCGCGTCCGTTGGGTTCAAGCCCGGCGATCGCGTGGAGCATCCGAAGTTCGGCGAAGGGGTTATCGTGAATGTCGAGCCTCGCGGTGGCGATTCCGAGGTCACCGTGGCATTCAACGACTTACCGATCAAGCGGCTCTTGGCGAGCTATGCCAATCTGCGAAGGCTCTGACCCTTAGCCCGGATTATGCAGCAGGACGAACCGCGAGGTAAACTGGAGCGCGGCCCCTCGCGGGCCGCCGTTCTGGTAGTACGTTCGGAGCGTCTTCCCCATGCGAGACCTATCCCAGCCCGACCTTCCGGTGGGAAGTCAGGACCCGTGCACCACGAATGCCACGACCGGGGGGCCGGCGAACAATTCGGGTTAGTTAGACAAGACGAAGAGGGCCAGCGACGTTCGATGTCGGCGCTGGCCCTCTTCGTCTTGCCTCCTGTTTCGCTCAGGCTCGCTTCACGTGCCAACAAGCTCCGGCTTGCCGTGCCGATCGTGGCTCGTGCGCGCCCGGCCGGCCACTTGGGTGTAGATCTGAGTGGTCGCGATGTTCGCGTGGCCGAGTAACTCCTGAACCGCGCGCAGATCCGTATTGTCGTCTATCAAACGAACCGCGAACGAGTGGCGTAGTGCCTGCGGGGTGATGTCCTCGGGCAAACCGGCGCGACGGGCGTGCTCTTTCAAAATTAGCCAGAATCCCTGCCGGGTCAGGCGATCTCCATGATGATTCACAAAGAGCGCCGATTCGTCGCGATGGCGAATCAAGCCGTTTCGCGCCTGGTTCAGATACGTCTCGAGCGCCTGCATCGCATCGCTTTCAATCGGGATAATTCTCTCGCGCCCGTTGCGACTAATGCAGCGTACGTAGCCGGATGACAGGTCTACGTCGTCAAGATTTAGGGCGACGAGCTCGCTGACCCGAAGCCCGGTCGCGTATAGCAGGCGCAGCATGGCGCTGTCGCGAATGTCATCCGGGGAAGAGCCGAGCGCGGGCTGTTCCAGAAGTCCGGCTACTTCGACGTCGGTCAGGCTGCGTGGTAGCGCCTTGTCAATTCGAGGCGAGTCCAGGTTCTCGGTTGGGTCGGCATCGATAACCGCTCGCGACTGTAAGAAGTGGAAAAATGACTTGACCGCGGCAATTTTGCGGGCAACCGTCGTCGTGGCGTAGCCTTTTTCTTTCAAGGCTACGACGAAACCAACGACCCGTACCCGAGAGATTGAGGACCAGTTCAGACTTTCATCCGACCCTCCCTCATTCAAGACATCGAGGCCGCGCGTCCCCACTGTACTCAGATATTGATAAAGCTGGGTCAGGTCGTTTCGATAGGCCGCGATCGTATTCGGCGATGCCGAGAGGTCGACTTCGAGATGCCGCAGGTAGGCCTCAATGTGCTCCCACAACAGTCCATCCATTACGTACTTTCACCGCAACACTCTTGGAATGACGCATCATTGAGTCTCGATGCCTAACTCTCGCGGTTGACCACCCTGGCGGCCGCCTTGCCGCCAGAACAGCGCGTATTCTATCACACGAGCGCCGGTTGTCCATACCATTGTCAAGTTCGGACGATAACTTTAACCAGATCCTTGCGCGTTGGCACGCGCTCTGCCGTAATTGCTCGCAAAATGGAGGAAGCGCGTGCTCGTATTTAAACACGAAGCTGTACTGACTTTCGTTGGGCGTCTAGTGCATGATCGGGAGTTTTGCGAGTGGTTCGCGGCGGAGCCGTTTCAAGCACTCTCTTCGCACGGCCTAAGTGTTCGTGATCTCGAGGATCTGAACGACGTTTTGCGAACCGATCGACATCAGCCGGAAGTCGCGGCCGCGATGCAGCCACTGGTCGAGGTATTGGTCAAATTGTTCAACGATTCGCGGCAGGGGATTGCCGCCAGTACGCCAGACGAACGTATAAGCTCTCTCAACGCGGAGCTGCATCAGGTTCGGGATCGCTTGGCAGTCGCTCGTCGCCAGCCACCGCGGCCCTGGTGGAAGTTCTGGTAGTGATTGTCTGACGGAGGAGAAAAGCATGGCGTCATTTTGGGTACGTCTCGGCAGGTGGTTCGACACGGTTCTCGGAGGCGCTGGTCACGACGACGGAGTCGAACAAGCGCAGGTTGATGAGGCAATTTCCTTGATTCAGTCGGCGATCGATCAGGAACAGCGTGATCGATCCGCCAAGAAGCTCAAGATTTCAGATCTCTCGCCAGAACGCCAGTCGGTTTTAGCGGAAGACCTGCAGCGACTGCTCAAAAAGAAGTCTACCGAGGAGCAAGTGTAGGTGACCGGGCGAACGCGTTCGACGAATACAGTCGGGATAAACCCCGTTACCGGCGGTTCTCGTCGAACGCGGTGGGATCAGTTGTCGACAACCGGCAGATTACGCCGAAGGACGTCGATACGTTCCAAGGCCAGGCCGGAACCAATTGCCACGCAGGCCAGCGGGTTCTCGGCAACGTAGCATGGGACGCCCGTCTCTTGGGTCAACAATTGGTCAATGTTGCGCAACAACGCCCCGCCGCCGGTCAGAATGATTCCTTTGTCAATGACGTCGGAGGCGAGCTCCGGGGGCGTTTCTTCGAGGACCGACCGTGCCGCGACCACAATCGCCGAGAGGGGTTCGGCGATCGCTTCGCGGATCTCGGTGGATTTCACGGAGATCGTTTTCGGTAAGCCACCAACTTGATCCCGCCCACGTACTTCCATTTCCAGTTCGTCGTCGAGAGGCATGGCGCTGCCGATCTCTACCTTGATCTGTTCGGCCATTCGTTCGCCGATCATCAGATTGTACTTGCGCTTGACGTAGTTGGCGATCGCCTCGTCGATTCGATTGCCGGCGACGCGGACCGATCTCGCGACGACGATGCCGTTGAGCGAGATGACGGCAGCCTCGGTTGTGCCGCCGCCAATGTCCACGATCATATTTCCGCTCGGTAAGTGAATAGGAATCTTGGCGCCAATTGCCGCCGCGAGTGGCTCCTCGATCAAGTAGGCGCTACCGGCGCCGGCTTGCAACGTCGCGTCGTGGACGGCGCGCTGTTCGACGCTGGTCACCCCGGCCGGCACGCAAACCATCACCTGTGGCCGAAACAATCCCAATCCGACTTTGCCGCAGACCTTCGTAATGAAATAGCGGAGCATCGCTTCGGTTATTACATAATCGGCGATGACACCATCGCGCATCGGCCGAACCACCGTGATACTGCCGGGAGTTCGGCCCAACATCTCCCGCGCTTCGTTTCCCACGGCGAGAATCGCGTTGTCGGTATTGGAGATCGCGACGACCGAAGGTTCTTGGAGAACGATGCCTTTGCCGCGAACGTAGACCAGCACGTTCGCGGTTCCCAGATCGATACCTACTTGCTTGGCGAACATATCATCCTAAGTTCTCAAGCCGCGACGCGCCGAATCCGTGCCCCGAGCTCCCGGAGCTTCGAATCAACGTGCTCATAGCCGCGGTCGATGTGATAAATGTCGATGATTTCGGTGCAGCCCTCCGCTGCAAGCCCGGCCAGGATGAGAGCTGCGCCGGAGCGAATGTCCAGGGCACGCACTTTTCCTCCGACCAGACTTGTGGGCCCGACCACGGTCGCGGTGTGACCATTGACTCGGATGTTTGCCCCCAATTTGCCCAGCTCCCGAGCGTATTGTAATCGATCATCGAAGACGCGCTCATGAATCAGACTCGTACCTTCAGACTGAGTAAGGAGGGTAGCGAAAGCGGCCTGAAGGTCGGTCGGGAAGCCCGGAAAATGTAAGGTTTGGAGCTCGACAGCGTGCAAGGAACCATTTGCCTTCACGCGGTAGCAGTCGTCCTCGGCACTAACGATCACTCCCGCTTCCACGAGCTTATAGGTAAGTGGTGCCATGTGATCGGCAACGATGTCGCGCACCACGATGTCGCCCCCGGTGATCGCCGAGGCAATTGCGTAGGTCCCAGCTTCGATGCGATCTGGCATGACCCGGTAGGTAAAGCCGTGCAGACGCTCCGAACCGGAGATCTCCAGGTGACTTGTTCCGACGCCGCGGATCTGCGCTCCCATCTGTCGGAGACAGCACGCGAGGTCGATGACCTCAGGTTCAGCCGAGGCGTGGGTAACGACCGTCGTTCCCTCGGCCAGAGACGATGCCAGCAAGATATTCTCGGTACCGGTATGGCTGGGATAGTCGAGATAAATACGTTCCCCACGAAGGTGAGGCGCTTCGAGCTCGTAGAGATTCTCGCTCAGTTGCACACG
>DATLSK010000094.1:0-8552 GCA_035534155.1 Chloroflexota bacterium
CCAGGCCAGGAAGGCGCGCACCGCTCGGGTTGGTGCGCCAACGCTATTTTCTGCGACGAGGACTGGGGTCAAGACGATGCCCGCCAGTACCGACGCGGCGCCCGCCGTCACCGCGGACTGGCCCGACTCCACGGCAAAGACTCCGATCGCTAGCCCGGTCAGACCGAGGGCCATTCCTTCGCCGCCCGGCCAATCGTCAGCGAGAGCCAACAGAACCGGGGCTATTCCCACGATGGTCAGCGCGAGAGCAAAGTGCTCGACCGGGGAAACCGCAAGCGGCAGCCCTAACCAGGTTATCGTTCGTCCCGTGGCAAACCACAGACCGATGATTTCGACCACCAGCGAAAGAATCGCCAGCCGCTTGATTTGAATCGTCCGGCCTCCCAAGGCCAGGGCGACGCCGCCAAAAGGGATCGCCACCAGAAAAAACGGGTTCACGAAGAACTATCCGGTGGGACCAGTGTCGACGATAGCACTGTGGCCGCGCGATCGGCGACGGAAGACTCAGAGTCGGAGGCAGATTCGTGATCGGCGGCACGCTGATCACTGATGTGGAGGTAGGTGAGAGCCAACGCCAGGAATATTTGCACGGCATCGAGCAGCAGTACGTCGCCGCGCGCGATCGCTTGTCCATCATTTTCGAATAGTACCGTGGCACCGATGAATAAAAAGAGTAGCCCGCTGCTCAATCGCGCCGGACGACCAGTTACCGAGTGCAGTAGTCCGCAGAAAAACAGGACGTTACCGACAATTCCGACCGCGGCGCTCCCGAAAAGCGGACGTTGCATGGCCAGGCCGGAGGCGCCAACCACCGCCAACAAGGTGGCGCTTAGATTGAACCACCGAACCTGAAAATCGCGGCGCACTTGTCGAAATCCGCTGAAGTCACCTCCTGCGACAATCGCCACGACTCCACTGGTTGTCGCCAAGGCTGCTGCTCCTTCGACGGGGCCGAGAGTCGAGAAAGCGAGCAAGCTCACTCCTAATAGAGGACCGCTCAGCGCAAAGGGAAGTCCCGCCCAGTCATCCAGAATCCCCGCTAAGATCGCCCCGGCGACCACTAACAATGCCGCGATGTCGCTGACGATCACTTCAGGTCACCAGTGCCAGGATAGTGCCCACCGCGATGAGTATACCCACCGCGAGACCGTAGCGATCTTCAATCTGACGCGCGAAGGCCGCGAGCGCCTCGGCGGGTTCGATTGTCCAGCGAGCGGCGCGGTGCGGTAAGCGCGATCTCCCAGCAGTTCTCCGGGCGTGCTCCGGGTAACGCACCAAGCTAGCGGCAAACAGAATGGGCAAGATGACCAGAATCAAACCGACTAGAGACTCCGCGAGCGATGGGCTCGCGACGACTTTGCCTGGCAAAGCAGCAGCCGGCAGCACGGTGGCGATGAGCCACTGTCCCGGCGCCAAGCTGGCGCCGATAATCGCGGCCACCGGGAATAGGATGCCCGCTCCTGACTGTTTTTGGTCCGGTTCCGTTTGCACCGGTCTAGCCAGGTTGAGGCGAGCGAGACTGCGCCAGAAACCAACGCTCGTTACCGCGATGGCCACGGCAACGGCAACCGCCAGTGGCCAACTCCCGGCGGAAAGAGCGACGCCAACGATCGCCCATCGCCCAAGGAACCCCGGAAGTGGAGGAAACCCGGCCACTGATCCAAGCCCCAGGTGAACGCGCCAGCCAGCTGGCTCGGCAAGAGCGATCGCCTGCGCGATGATGCTTACGGTCACTAAGAACAAGGCGGCCGAAATGGCAGATGCTGAACCAAGGGCTAGCGCGGCGAAGGCCAAGGCAAAATTGGCACGGTTGCACGCTCGCACAAGATCGGCGAGATTAACAGCTTTGTGCGCCGCGACGGCGGCCTCGACAATTCCGCTGAACCCAATGACCACGAGCAGCCCCGCGAACCAGGCTGGGAGGGTGTTTGAGGTTGATGTTAATGCCCGCAGGACGAGATCAAATCCGACCAGCGGGAGGACTACGTCGTTCACGATGTCCAGATTCGGGCTGGCGTTGGCCACGGCCCGAACCTGTCGAAACGGCCCCAGGCCTGCGCTCGCGGCACCCACCACGGCCAACGCCGCGGCGGCGATCGACGTGACCGCGGGACTCGGTCGCGAAAGGTCAGGGAGAGATGACAGAGCGGCCGCGGACGCCAGAAGTAAGGGCGCTCCAAATAGAGCGAAGGCAAGGGGCTTGATACTCTCGGAAAAACGCTGACGGGCGATCAATCGCGCCGTTGTAAGAATAAGTATGGCCGTCCATGCCACCGCTAACAACGCTGAGTCGTTGATTGCGAATAAAGCGCCGGCCAGGGCGAGGAAGGCAAGGCAAAATGCTGGCTCGTCGCGTTGTTTCGGCTCAGAGCGCGTCAGAATTGGGAATGCCGCCAGAAAACATGCGACCAGGCAGGCTACGTCGACCAGATCAACCCGGAAGCTCACGTTCAACGCCGCTGGCGCGGACCAACTGTCAATGCTGAACGAGAGCGGCTGGTGACGGACCAAAGCCCAGAGCCGAGCGGTCGTGCCCAAGGAAAGACACAGAAACACAATCCCAGCCACGCCTGAGAACCGTGACACGACGCGCAGACGCTGAATCGAAACCAAGAGCAAAACGCCGACGGCACAAACGAGCGGCGGCGCCAGCCCAATCCAGTCA
The DNA here is from genome assembly GCA_035534155.1 of Chloroflexota bacterium. Classification (GTDB taxonomy): domain Bacteria; phylum Chloroflexota; class UBA6077; order FW602-bin22; family CADDYW01; genus JAJPIK01. Next base: position 2,666 of record DATLSK010000094.1, read on the forward strand.
ACGACGGTCATTCCCCGATCGTTTCCTCACGATTGCCTGAAGTTATCGATGGGCAGTATAGCCGACAACTTCCGCTCTGTGAAGTAAACGATCGGGCGTGGGCTATACTCTCGCGACACTCACCGTTTCGACATAGTCCACCAAATCCAAAATAACCTGGGACGTAAACTCCGCCGCCAGCCTGACGGCGTACTGATCCTCCGGTTCGGTAACCCAATCCAGAGCTCGACCAAGCGCTTGCACGTGCTCGATGTCCACCTCGCCGTGCAGCCTCAGGTATTTGACCCCATCAGCGATATTCGGGATTCCAGAGTGCTCGATCAAGCCGCGCACCATATAGTCGGACGACTCGAGTGCACCACCTTCAAGAACGTAGGCCTGACCAAAGAGAGCCACCGCGTGTCGCGAGCGAGCAAGGTGGTGGGAATAGGCCAGGTAAGCCCGGACGGCCGTACACGGCTGAAAATCGTGTACTGCAGCCCGATCCTCGCCGAGCGCTTCCAGGTCATCGAGGATCCACTCGTCGTGTCCTTGCTCATCAGCGGCGTGCTCGAGGAATCGAGCCGATATGTCATCGCGATGCGACGAGCTCGACTGGCGAACCGACGCCGCGGCGGCGTTAAGGTTCGGTGTTGTCGCTTGGACGTAGTGGTAGGATTGCCGAAGAAACGTCACGTATTCGACCCGTGACACGTCGCCGGTGGCGAAATGCTTCATCACCGGTTTGAACCGCAATTGGCCGTAGAACTGATCGGCAATCCCTTTGAGTGCTAACCGAAACTCATTATTGGCTGTCCCCACCTTAATGCCTCCCAATCATTACTTCGGCGTTGCTCGCGTCGCGTTCGTCGACGTAGACCGGCACTTTCAGCCGGCCCCGACTAAGCGCCCCTGGCGGGTAGATTTCGACCACCGGTGGGCAAATGATCCCACCGTCCAGCATGTCTTTCATTTGCGAATTACGGGTGAAGACTTCGAGAAGTGCCCGCTCGACCGACGCGCGGTCCTCGACCGGGGTTTCGATCCGAAACAACGGCACGTCTTTGAGCCCTTCTCGCCGTCGTGCGATTTGCAGCGCGCGTACCGGAATCCCGAGCTTCGTGATGTGACGCGGCATCATGTCGATCTCAGAGTACGGTATGCGCGCTTCACCAATTTCACCAGCATCGACGCGCTGAATATCGGCGAAAACTTGGCAACCCGGAAAGTCACTGGAATAACCGAGATAGGTGACGGCATCCCCTTGGCTGTAACGAATGCTCGGGTACCCGCGGTTGCCCAAGCAGGTAATAGCAATTTGGCCGCGTTCACCTGGTGAAACCGGTTCGCCGTTGTAATCGAGGACCTCGACGACGAATTCATCGTCAAAACAGAGATAACCGGACCGGTCGAGTAGCTCCGCGGCGGGTATAAAACTCTCCGACGTTGAGTAAAAGAAGTGAACGCTGTCGAGGCCGTACGTTTTCTCGATGAAACGCTGATCGTCGGGAAGACAGGTTACCGCCCCGAGCAGCAGCCGCTCGAGCGAACACGAGGCTAAATCGAGCCGCATCCTTTCACCGTAGCTGGCAAAGGCGAGGAAGAAAACCGGAGCCGACAGGGCCCATTTGGGCTGGTACTTCTGCCAATTCCGCCAGTGCTCCTCGGGCGTCGTATGCGTAGACACGATCATCGCGTGGTCGGCCCCAACGATTTCCTGAAAGGCGATGGTTCCTTCGTGGCTTGCCCAAACGTCCTTCACGCCCGGCACCCAATGGACGATTGAATACGAGGGATCGTCGGGTTTCATCTCCCCTAGGATCGCGCTGCGAACAATCATCTGTCCATAGCATCGAAGCACGGTTTCGTGCGTATGAGGGATGCGCAGTGGGTTCCCCGACGTCCCGCTCGTCTCAATGATCTTTTGAATTTCATTGGTCGGGACCGCCGGATGCCCAGCGTAATCCGAATCGGCAATGAACGCGCGGGTAACCATCGGCAGCCGGGCAATCTCTCCTATCGACCTGGGAAGCTGGGACTCGTGTTCAATGCCGTGAGCTATCAAGAGATCTCGATAGCTCGAGTTGAAGGGATTGTCGTAGTGGAATCGGACAATGTCAGCGAGTCGCCGGTCTTGGCGCGAGCGCATTTCGTCCGCCGAGACCGAACGCAAGCCGTCCAGTTCCCGGGCAATCTGGTCGACAGTCTCCAACATTGGAGCATCTCCTCGCCATGCGATAAAGAAAAAAAAGAGGGGGAAACGCCAGCCTTCTGTCGCCCTCATCTAAGCATAAATGGTATGAACCGTCAACTTTTCTGTTGAATGATGGTATGATTCACACGTACCAGTAGCATGGTCTGGCTCTGGGCTGGGCAAATCACTGACTTCAACCTTAATCGGATACCGGTTGCGTCGCGTCGCTGTTTATGATGGGGTGTGGAAATGGGGGAGATGACGGAGATCTCCGTTGGTCAACTCGAACGTGCCCTGGCGAATATCGCGAGACAGCCGACCGCCGGCACGGTAGAACGTGTCGCGGTGCGGGAGATTTCTCGGCTGACCGGAGCGTCGCGCGCGATCCTGGCCTTCTTTGACGCGGGCGGCGAATTAGAGTCAATCACCCGCTACGCGGTCGGTGAATCCGCCGACGATACGCTCGTTCTGGACCCGGCGGAAGATTTCGTTCGCCGATCTTACGAGCAGGATGCGGTTGCACTCCAGCTCCCCACGGCCGTCGAGCCGAGGTGCTCCCTGGCCACGCCGTGTCACGTGGGCGACCGAGCGGCCGGGGCCCTGGGTGTCGTCTTCTCGAACGTCGGTTTTACGCCGAGCCCGGACACCATCGCGGCGACACGCTTTGTCGGATCCGTCGCCGCGCTACTGTTGGAAAACCAGCGCTTATCAAGCTATATTCAACAATCGGTGAGTGCACCGCAAGACTTGTCGGATAAGTGGCTTGGTCTGGTCGAAGCATTGCAGAGCGACCTGATCCTGATTACCGATCTTCGAGGAGACATCCTCGACGCGAATCAGGTTGCGTGCCGGATTCTTGGTTACACCAAGCACGAGATCCTCCACCAGAGCATTGCTGACTTCGTTCCTTCGCCATCGGGCCGAGAGGATCGGTCGCTTCTGGTTGGCTTGATTGAAGGCGTGCTATCGGGCCAGGTCACCTCGTTCGAGAGTGCGTTCATGACCAAGAGTGGTCGGGTTTTTCCGATCGAGGTCCGAATTCGTCCAGTCGACGTCGAGGGCGAGCAGGTGCTCATTGCCGTTGCCTCGGATCTGACCGAGCGGAAGCGCGCCGAGACCCAGCTCGTGCAAGGGCAGCGGCTGCATGCGTTAGGAGAGATGGCCGCGGGCGTCGTCCATGACATCAATAACATGTTGACCGCTGCCCTGGGTCCAATCGAGGTCATTCTCGCTTCGACCACCGACCCGTTGACCCAGCGCCTTCTCCAGCCGGTCCAGCAAGCATTGCTCGATGGGGCGCGAACGGTTCGGCGAATCCAGGCATTCGCGCGCCAAAACGTTTCTAGCCAGTTTACGCCGATCGACCTGGTTGCCCTGGCGCACGATGTGGTCGAATTGATCCAACCGCGCTGGCAAACCCAGGCGCGACAGCAAGGGCTTGCTTTCGACGTCAAGGTGCGTGGCACATCAGTTCCGCCGATTCTGGGAAGTTCCTCGGAACTTCGTGAAGCGTTAATCAACTTGCTGAATAACGCGATCGACGCGATGCCGACTGGCGGGCGTATTACGATCGATGTTACTGAGGTTGGTTCCACGGTCCAAATGCAAGTGACGGACTCTGGAGTGGGGATGCCGAACGATGTGCTTCAACGCATCTTCGATCCGTTCTTCACGACCAAGGGAGTACGAGGCAGCGGACTGGGATTGAGTGTTGTCTACGGCATCGTCGCGCGGCAGCGTGGCCAGATCAGCGTGGAGAGCGTCCTCGGTCAGGGGACGACGTTCACCTTGACCTTCCCGATCGCCGCCGATGAGACACTGATTGCGCCACCTGAAGTCACGCCAGAAGTGCGTCCGACGCCCTTCGCACCGAGCCGGGATCTCAACGTCCTGGTCATCGACGATCAAGCCGCGGTTGCCACGGTTCTGCAATTAATGCTCGAGATGGACAATCATCGTGTTCGCGTCTGCGCGAATGGCGCCGAGGGGCTGGCCGCGTTGCTCGAGGAGCGATTTGACCTGGTCTGCACGGACATCAACATGCCCGAGATGAACGGTTGGGAAATCGCGAAGGCGATCAAGGCGGAGTATCCGGATTTACCGGTCGCGTTTGTCACTGGTTGGAGTGAGAGCTATGACGAACAGGAGTTACAGGCTCGAGGCGTCGACTACGTACTCCGTAAGCCGTATCAGATTCACGACGTACAGGAACTGGTGAGCGTGATTTCACAGACCAATCAATCTCGATCGACGTTTACCCTGGCAAACTGAGATCGTGTATACACCGCTTAGCATCTTTTCTGGAAATGCCAATCGTCCGTTGGCCGAGGCGATTTGCCTGGATCTTGGGATTCCTCTCGGTCACGCCGACGTGTTTGCCTTTAGTAACGAAAACATCTTCGTCAAGATCCTCGATCCGGTTCGTGAGCACGATGTTTACGTCCTGCAGTCGTTCAGCTCGCCGGTAAACAATAGCATCATGGAGTTGCTCATTATGATCGATGCGCTCAAGCGCGCGTCGGCCGGCCGGATTACTGCCATTATCCCTTATTACGCCTACGGCCGCACTGATAAGAAGGATCAGCCGCGTGTGCCGATTACCGCGCGCTTGCTCGCGGATCTGTTGACGGTGGCCGGTGCCAACCGAGTGCTCACAATGACGCTCCACGCTGGTCAAATTCAGGGGTTTTTCAACATTCCGGTCGACGAACTGTCGGCAATGGCTCTGCTCAGTCGCTATTTCAAGGACAAGCAGCTCGCGGATTGGGTCATCGTTGCTCCCGATTTAGGGGCGGCGAAGAAGGCGAGAAACTTTGGCCAGCGTGTTGGCGGGACGCTTGCCGTCATCGAAAAGCGTCGACCGTCGAATGTCGGCCAGAGTGAGGTTGTCAATGTGATTGGCGACGTGAATGGTCGACGGGCAATCATTTTCGACGACGAAATTGATACCGCCAGCTCGGTGATCGGGGCGACGAATGTCCTCGTGAAAGCCGGGGTCGGAGAAATCTACGTGGCGGCGACCCACGGAATCTTCTCTGGACCGGCGATTGAGCGGTTGCAGCAGGCGCCAATCAAGGAGGTTGTTGTGACCGATACGGTGCCGCTGTCTGCCGAGAAGCAATTGCCAAAGATTACTGTTCTCTCGGTGGCTTCACTTTTTGCCGAGGCAATTCAGCGCATCCACGCCGGAGGTTCGGTCGGCGCGCTTTTTCGGTAGGAGAGAGGCGGTGCTCGAAGCGAACGGCCGATCGCGAGTCGCCGGCGGGCTCGTGGACGCGGTGGGATAATGAACGATCTGTTACGCGGATTCGTCGACGGATTGCTCGGCGGTCAAAATCAAATGAGTCTGCTCCAACGCCTCGGTGGACTGTTTGGTCGGCTGACAATCGCGTTGGTCATGATTGCGTTGAGCCTCTATCTCGCCGCGAGGGCCAGTGCTGCGATCACTCGTTTCTTCAAGCGTCAGCATCGCGATTTGGGATTAGGCATCCTTTTGGGCCGGGTGGCCTACTTCGGGATTCTCTTCGTCGGGTTCATCAGCGTCCTGGGCGTTTTTGGTGTTGATGCGACCGCCTTGTTTGCAACCCTTGGAGTCGTTGGTTTGGCGGTTAGTTTAGCCCTGCAAGATGTGTTGAAGAACGTTTTTGCTGGGATCTATCTTCTGATCGAGCGACCATTCCGCCCCGGCGAAACGATCCAAGTCCGCACTTTCAC
>DATLSK010000095.1:0-3369 GCA_035534155.1 Chloroflexota bacterium
TGGTCGAGGCGATGGAGCGGCTCTGGGAGCGCGGTGGTGAGGCGGAGCTGGTTCTGGCTGGTCCGGCGCTCGATTCTTTTCAGACCTTTCTCGAGCGAATCGCGCCAGCGCACCGGTCACGGATTCACGTTCTCGGCTTCATCAGCGAAGAGCTGAAGCGCGATTTACTCGACGCCATGACCCTGCTAGCCATGCCGTCGCGCACCGACTCGTTTGGCATCGTCTATCTCGAAAGTTGGCTCTATCGCAAGCCAGTGATTGGCGCGCGGGCCGGCGGGGTACCGGCGGTGATTGACGATGGACGCGACGGGTTTCTCGTCGACTTTGGCGACGTGAGCGTGCTGGCCGAACGAATTGACGAACTGTTAGCGCACCCCGATCTCCGACAAGCCCTGGGCGACAATGGGAATGCGAAAGTGAACGATCGGTTTACTTGGGATCGGCTCTATCCGACGATCGAGGAGGTCTACGAACACCGGTGTCAACGTCCGACCACGAATCTCCAAGCAAGGTAGAAGCGATTATGGCCAGGGTCCGCGCGTCGTTGCCGGCCGCTGCCGCGGGGTCCGCAAAGTACGGCGCCGCCCGGGTTCGGCCCGGTGAAGAGCATTTGTTCCCGGAAGACCTCTACCGCAGCCTGCACCAGGCGCGGACGATTGGTGGTGGCATTTCGGTCGATTACCGATTGGGCTGGCGCACCCCGATCGTCGGGCAAATTTGGATGCGGGTGCGGCAAAGGATCCATCAAGAGATTCGCATTTACATTGACGCGCTGACCGGCCAGCAAAGCAATCTGAACGGCTATTTAATTCGAGTGACGACCCACATGGCTGAAACACTCGACGAGCTTGGCTTGCGGACGATGAAGCGCGAGCAGCGCGAGCAGGCGGACTTGTTGATCGCTCTGCAGGAAGAAGTCCAGGCGCTCCGAGAGGAAGTCGCGCAGCTTCGCGGCGAGAAAAATGGCTCGGTGGTTGCAAGTCCGACCACGAACGGGATCGCGCACGGAGGTTGATCGATTGCAGGTTGCCTTTGTCGTTCAGCGGTATGGCGAAGAGATCTGTGGTGGGGCCGAGCAGCACTGCCGGCTGGTCGCCGAGCATCTGACGAAATACGTCGACGTCCACGTCATTACCACCTGCGCCCTGAACCACTTGCCCTGGGATAACTATTATCCAGCGGGCGAATCTGACCTGAACGGCGTGCGGGTTCACCGGTTCGCGATCGATCAGATTCGTGACCACCGCGCCTTCGACGCACTGTCGTATCGGGTATTTGGCAGCGGGCACACCTACCTTGACGAGCTCAGGTGGGTGGAGATGATGGGGCCGCACAGCCCGGACCTGCTGGCCTACATCAGTCGGAATCGCTACGAATACGATCTCTTCATCTTCATGACTTACCAGTATTTTCCTACCGTGTTTGGCCTGCCAATCGTCCCCGAGCGCGCGGTGCTGGCGCCGCTGGCCCACGACGACCGCTCGCTCTATCTGGACGTCTACAATCCGGTCTTTCACCTACCCCGCCACCTGATCTACAACACCGATACCGAACGGGCGATGGTGGAGTGGCGTTTCCGCAACGACGAGATTTCGAATACCGTGGTTGGAACCGGCATCTACGACCCCGGCGTGCAGGACGCGACCGAGTTCCGCCGGCGTCATCGCCTGACCGGCGACCTGATCACCTACGTTGGGCGGATTGAGCCAGCCAAAGGGTGTCAGCAGCTTTTCGACAACTTTATCCGCTACAAGACCGAGCACGGTGGCGACCTTACCTTGCTCCTGCTTGGCAAAGCCGAGCTACCGATTCCCCAGCGTGACGACATTCGAGCGCTCGGGTTCGTCTCGGATGAGGAAAAGTTCGCGGCGCTCGCCGCGAGCACGGTGGTGGTTCTGCCCTCGGAAACCGAAAGCCTCTCGATGGTCAATCTCGAAGCCTGGACGGCAGGCGTGCCGGTGCTGGCCAACGGACTCTGCCAGGTTCTGAAAGATAACTGCCTCAAAGCCGACGGAGGCCTCTATTACACCTCGTACGAAGAGTTCGCGGCCTGTCTCGGCATTCTCCAGAAGGAGCCGGAGCTTCGTCAGGCGCTCGCCGAAAGCGGTCGGCGCTACGTTCAAGAGAACTATAGCTGGGACGCGGTCGAGGCGAAGTATCTGGAGATCTTCAGTCGGTTTAGCAGCGAGATCTCCGCGAGTCGTAGCGCGCAACTGCCAAACGTCGACGTCGTGACCGTCGGCTAGCGCTTACGGTCGCAGCTTCCAAACCTGCACGGTCTGTTGAAATACCCCATCCGCACCGGGTGGTTCCGCGGTCGTCGCGATCTTTTCCGGCAACGAGATGATTCGCTGGGAAACGAGGGTTCCCGAGAGCCCGATTTCTGACGGGTCGGGCAGGCCAGGGTTGGTAATCCAGTAGACCGGACGCCCCTCGGAGAGCCACTGCCGGGCCGCCGCGCCCGCGGCCTGGTCCATTCGGGCGTCGGTTGTGATCAGCAGACTGGTCCGATCGAAGATGTACTCAAACGGAACCGAAAAGCGGACACCGGTATCTCCATTCGCAAAGAGCACGACACCGTTCGCCGGAATTTCCGCCGCCAGGGCCCCCACCTGATCGATTGCGCCCCGATATTCGACGTAACCCAGCAGCGGGCGCAGTCCACTGTAAAGGCCCATGACCAGAGCGAAGGCGAGAGCAACCGGTAGGGCGACTTCGGACCAGGCTGTCCGTTTTTTTGGCCAGATGTGAACGAAAAGGTAGGCCTGAGCCAGAGCAAAGCCCGGAATGATCAAAGTGATCCAACGACGCGCGGTCCAATAATGAATCGGGGTAATGTCCGGGCTGTACAAAAAGATCACCGTGTCCGAGGCGATGATCAGAAATAAGAGCGACGTCCGGTGATTGATTTCCCGAGCGCTGAGCAGCATCCAGCCAACCACGCCGAGGAGCAGGCCCAGGGGCGTCACGTACCACCCCAGGCGAACGAAGCTTGCGAGCTGATTGGCGAGGGCAGCAAAGTATGGGGCCGAAGTCGGAATCGACGACAAGCCAAGCGGACGAACGTAGTAGGCGTAAGCCGCGGCGAGGGCGAGCAGGGCCGGTGTAAAGATTCTCACGGCCCATGCGACGCGAGGTGCTCGGAAGACGGTCGAGACGACCTGGCGAATCGTCTGGTTGAGAAAAATCAGCGCTACCAACGCGCAAACGAAGGCGAAAACCGCTCCAGCCGCGATGAGAAAATGGACCGACAGCGCGGCTTGCAGCGTCGTCACCGTATACCAGTTCGCGATCAGAATGGCGTGGAGCACCGCCTGGATCAAAACAGCGAGATAGCTTACGAGGAACCAGAGCCAAGTAGGATCGAAC
>DATLSK010000096.1:0-5217 GCA_035534155.1 Chloroflexota bacterium
GATCTCTCAAGCCTACGACAGCATTCGCAAGGGAGGCACGGCCGTCGTCGTCGGCGTCGCCGACGAAACCGCCGAGCTGACGATTCAACCGGTCTGGATGATGCGCCAGGCAAAGACTCTCATGGGCTGTGCCTACGGCTCGGCCCGTCCCCAGGTCGATTTTCCCAAGATCGTCGACCTCTACATGGAAGGGCGGATCAAGCTCGATGAATTGATCACGCGCGAGTTCGCGCTCGACGACATCAACGAAGCCTTCCGCGCCCTCGACGCCGGCGAGGTCGCCCGAGGGATTCTCAAGCTGAATTAGTCGCTATGCCAGCGAAGGGTCCAACCGTTGGACATTACGATCGGTGCCCCTTCGCTTTCTCTTCGCGCAAAGGACTTTCCCGCCGATGGATACCAAATCAGACCTCGGATGGACGACAAGCAAACCCCTGTTCAGCAAAATGTGGGTCAAACGCAAAGGCATGGTCGATACCGAGACGACGCATAACCTCAAAGCTCGTGCAATCGACTAAACTTAGTCGACGGCGTCCTTCAGAGAGATAACGTCCCATCGCTGCGGTATGCACCACCTCATCGATCCAATGAACAGTTACAACCCCGAGCAGATCAGCGACCAGGGTACGGACGGCTTCCATTCCCAGTCGCCTTTGGATCACTGCACTCGCCTCTAGGACAATATAGTTGGTCGTTAGCAGAGTCGATGATTCATCTCGCATCCGAGTTAGTTCATCGTGCGCTGCACTGTGTCGTGGATCACTCACATCGAGAATCGCAAGAATTGCTGAAGTGTCGACGAAGCACGTCATGGATCAACCGCTTCAGCAAAGTAATCGTCGTGGCGGGCAGATAGATCTCCTTTTTTGGAACGGTAGCGGCCGCTCGCGGAGACAGCGCGACGCCAAGCCTCCGACCTGAGCTCTTGTGGCGATCGCAAGACCAACTCAATACCTTGCTGAATCAATTCTTCAATTGAGACGCCTTCCTCCGTTGCCAACTGCTCGAGTCTGGCCGCCTGCTCGTCAGTTAGACGAATCTCTGCTCGCACCACGGATCCCCCTGCGGAATTCGTCCTTTTACTGCATCATAGCACGGGTTAGAAGAGAAATTCGCCCTCACGTTGCGCGGCACGGATCAGCTTGCGAGCCCGTTGGCTTTTGATCGCGGTCGCGGTGATCTCCTGAGGATCCCATTCCGCGACGATCCTGGCCACCAGGTCGGATTTGACATCGCGGTAAGCGGAGTCGTCGGCCAGGTTGTTGAACTCACCCGGGTCGGCTTCGAGATCATAGAGCTCGATCTCTGGTGGGTTGCCGTGGCCATAGCAGAGCTTCCACCGGCCAGTCCGGATCATGGCCCGGCCACGATCGGTTCCCCTGGCGGTATATTCGGCAAAGACTTCGTCTTTCAAAGCGCCACGGTCGCCCTGCAGCGCTGGTCGAAGGCTTTGACCGTCGAGCCGCCAATCGCGACGCTCGTCTTCCGCCAAACCAGCCAGATCCAGCACCGTCGCGACCACGTCGACCAGGGAGACCGCCTCGCGAACGCGCTGTCCCGCACCGATGCCAGGACCGGCGATCTGCAGCGGCACGCGAGCCGACTGTTCGTAAAAACACGACTTCCCCCAAAGGCCGTGCTCGCCAAGCATTTCACCGTGATCCGACGTGTGAATGACAATGGTGTTCTCAGCCAGGCCGCACTCCTGAAGGCTGTCGATCAGGCGACCAAGCTTAGCATCGACGTACGACACCAGACCGTAGTATGCCGCGCGCGCCCGACGGATCTCCTCAGCGGAGTGGTCTTGCAAGTAACCGTAGGCGACCTGCAAGCGTCGGGTAGCGGCAGTTGGCTCTTCGTCACGACCGTCGGGGCGACGTGGGAGATCTGTGCGGTCCGGATAATATTGCGAGAAATAGGGCTCAGGCACGATCAAAGGAAAATGTGGTGCGATGAAGCCGACACACAATGCAAATGGTCGTTCCCGACGTGACGGATCCCGCAGATAGGCGAGCGCCGCCACCTCAGCCTGATCGTCTGCTTCGATCGCCCGAGTCGTGCCTGGACCAGCCCGTCGCACTAGATCCTGCCGTCGGGCGTTTTCCAGCGGCACTGCCTGGATCCCGTCTTCCCACGGATACACCCCGAGCCGAAGCTGGGCGTGCAAATCGACGGCAAGCTGCTGGCGAAAACCGTGGAGCTGATCCGGACCGATCAGATGCATTTTCCCGGCGAGCACCGCATCGTAACCGCGCGCCCGAAGCAAATAGGGCCAGGTAACCGCGTCGAGTGCCAACGGCGTGGCGTTATCCCACACGCCGACGTGATGACTGTAGCGACCGGCCATAAACGACGCGCGCGAAGGCACGCAGATTGGCTGGTTGCAATAGGCGTTGTCGAACGTGATCCCCGCCTGGGCCAGGCGATCCATATTTGGCGTCTCGACCAGGGGATGGCCGTGCGTATGGCTGAACATCGGCCCGTGCTCGTCGGTCATGACGATCAGAAAATTCGGCGCTGCTTGGCTCGTCATCATCGGTCACCTTTCGCGTTATTGGGCATCATCACGACGCCTCGTTTCCCCCGTCGAGCAAGAGAAGAAATTCACTGGGACTGGGGATGACTCTTGAGATAGACGTCAACCGCCTCGGCCGTCTTTCCAGCAGCAGTAGCCGCGCTGAAGCTACCATCCCAGATGTAGGCAAACTGCTTGTTGATGATATCGGTCAGTTGGGCGTAGTCAGGCGTCGGCGGAAAGGCACGGGCCAGCTTCTGGCCATCAATGCCAACCGCGCGATGACTCGGCGGCAAAGTGGGGTCCTGTTTGGCCAGGTAATCCAGCGACGACTGGCGAGCAGGAAAGTACGTTGTCGCCAGAATGTTCTCCGAGTCTTTTGAAGCGAGAAACTCGAGCAGCTTCCAGGTCAGATCGGCCTGCTTGGTCTGGGCGCTGCCGCACCAGTAGGCGCCGGCGGCAGCGGTCGAAAGACGAGGCCCTTTCCCTTTCGGGTTTACCGCGAGATCCCACTTGAACTTTGCCGTGCGATAGGTCGCGGTCGCGGCGACCGGCGCAAAAAGCATCGCCAATCGACCGGTCAGGAACAGACTTTGAGCGTTCTCAGTCGAAAGGACGGACGTGGTGGGAGCGACTTTTTCTTTGACGATCAAATCTTGGAGAAACTGGAGTGCCTCGACCGCGGGCGGCTGGGCCACCAGACAGCGGCTCAAGGTATCGTCGAAGATCTGGCCACCATTGGTCAGGATCCACTGGCCCCACCCGCCAACGAAATCGGTGCCGACCGCGAAGCCAAATTGGGCACTCCCGCCACTTCCCTTCGTGAGCTTGCGGGTTGCATCGAGAAACTCGGCGAAGTCCCAGCCGGCCGCGGCCCAATCGGTTGGCGGATGAGCAACGCCCATCTGATCGAAGAGATCCACATTCCAATAGACGCACTGATTCGAAAAGCCGCGCGGCAAAGCGATCGTGGCCCCTTTCCAACGCATCCGATCGACCGGCAGCGGCAGGAAATCGGACAGGTCATACTTGCCTTGCTGAAGGTACGCATCCAGCTTGAGCGTGACGCCGCGATTGGCCAGATCCGGCAGATTCTGCCCAACAATCGCGAAGACGTCGGTGAGCACGCCACCGGCCGCCATGGTAAGAATCTTGGTGAGGTAGTCGCTCCCGGTGACCAGTTGGGCGTCGACCGGGGTCGAGGCATTCGCCTGATTCCAATTCTTCGCCACTTGCTCGACGAGCGGCATGCCCTTCACGTCAACGTCAGTCATGAGACTCAGCTTTCCAGCCGGCGCCCCGATCTTCGCTGCCGCGGCTGGTTTTGTCGTTGGCGTGGTTGTCGCAACTGCTGCCGACTCTCCGGTGGCAGCCGCGGGCTTGGTCAAACTCGCGATTGGCGACGGAGGGATTTGACCGCCAGGGGCCGAATTTCCGCCGCTGCACGCCGCGAGCAACGCTCCGGACAGCCCCATACCGCCAACGATTCCCGCGGCAAGCAGTCCTCTTCGATTGAGCGAATGCCCAGGCGAGCCCTCTCGCTTATCACTCTCCACGTTCCCTCACCGTACCGTCCCGATCTAGATCCAAAAGAATCGGCGGGAACGACCTCGTTCGTTCCCGCCGAACGCTACCACGAAACGTGGAGAGCGTCAACGTCAGTTCGGCCGTGGTCGTGCCAGATGGATGATCTGCAGGGTCGCCAGCCCGAACGTACCCAACGTCAGTCCTGGGCGCGCGTTGCTACGCCGCGAGTCTGTACGCTATAATCCTTATGTCGGGCGAAAGGGGCTGGAGCTAGGCCTTGTCCAGGGCCAACTGTAGTGGGAACCAGGCCTCTCCGTTGCCTTGCCACCTGGGTCGCCACGCACTCGATGCGTTTGCTGGCTGGACAGCCCCGGTCATTTCAAGTTCTCGTCTGACGGCGACACTTTGGGAAACCCTGCGCTCCGAGGAGACATGCGGTGAGAGCGATTTTGAGCGTCTCGGATCGGCGAGACGTCGTATCTTTTGCCCAGGGCTTAACAGCACTGGGATTCGAGTTATACGCAACCGACGGAACGGCGGGCGTTCTCGCGAGTGCTGGTATCGCCGTTCATAACGTGAGCGAGCTGACCAACCATCCGGAGATGCTCGGTGGCCGAGTGAAGACCCTGCACCCAGCGATTTACGCCGGTCTCCTGGCCGACCGATCCCAACCGGATCACCTGGCGCAACTTGCCCAGTTTGGTTACACGCCGATCGATCTAATCGCGGTGAATCTCTATCCATTCCAGGCGACAATCGAGACGCCATCGGTGACCCTGGCCGAGGCAATTGAAAATGTGGACATCGGTGGCGTGACCCTCTTGCGGGCCGCCGCGAAGAATTTTGCCCAGGTCGTAACTGTCGTCGATCCGGATGACTATGCCTCGGTCCTCGAACACCTCCAGGCACAGACCGCTGACGTCGTCTGGCGACGCCAGCTCGCCGCGAAGGCGTTCCGACACACCGCCGTCTACGACACCCAGGTGTCCGGCTACCTCGGCGGCCAGGTCGACGAATTTCCCGAACAGTTCACGATTGCCTTGCGAAAAGTTCAGGATTTGCGCTACGGCGAGAATCCTCACCAGCGATCGGCGCTCTACGTCCAAACGCCGAATCCCCGGATGAGTGCGACCCTGGTCGGGGCGAAGCAGCTTCATGGGAAAGAACTATCGTTC
>DATLSK010000097.1:0-7804 GCA_035534155.1 Chloroflexota bacterium
TCGGACTGCCCCTGGCCGAAATCGAGGCCGTTTGCGCGGAGGTCGAGGCCGCGACGTCGGAAGTCGTCGTCGTGGCCAATGACAATGCCCCCGGCCAGATCGTGATCAGCGGAACGGTGACGGCAGTCAACGCGGCCGGGGCTTTGGCGAAGGAACGCGGGGCGCGTCGTTGTGTGGTGCTGGCGACCAGTGGGGCGTTTCATTCGCCGTTGATGGCGCCGGCGATGGCAGAACTGCGGCGAGCAATCGAGCACACCGAGTTTGAATGTACCGCCTTCGACGTGATCGCGAATTGTCGCGCGGAACCGGTCCGCGGACCATTTGAGGTCCGTGCCGAGCTTACCGAGCAGCTCTGTGCGCGGGTGCGCTGGGTCGAAAGCATTCGACGTCTGGGTAGCTATCAACTCGACGCCCTGGTTGAGCTAGCGCCGGGCCAGGTATTAAGTGGATTGGTTCGACGCATCGAACCGAAACTATTGGTGTTATCAATCGGCGATGGCGAGCAGATCGACACGATGAGGTCAGCGACGTGGCCAGAAAACTACCCGGGATCGTAACAAGCAATCGTCGGCGAGCGCGCGAGCTGGCGTTGCAAGCGTTGTACGAAGCGGATCTTGTCGGTCACGCACCGCTCGAGGCATTGGATCGACTGTTCGCCGCGGAGCCCGCCGACGCTGAGGTGGGGGTGTTCGCCCATCATCTTGTCGAAGGAGTGGTGACCAATCGACCGGCGATCGATAGCGAGCTCGTGCATGCCGCTCCCGCTTGGCCGTTAGAGCAAATGCCCGCGATTGACAAGAATCTCCTTCGCCTTGCAATCTTCGAGCTTTTGTTTGATAATAGTCGCGTGCCAATGAAGGCTGCGATCAACGAAGCGGTAGAAATCGCCAAGATATTCGGGAGTGAAAACTCCGGTCGATTCATCAATGGCGTCCTCGGTACTGTAGCGGCTGGTCGAGTGAAGCAATCGTAGAGTTGACGCAAGTCGGGTCCAGAAGACCGTCGTTGGCTTGCCTGCTTCGGAAGACCACCCTGGCAATCTCCTTTCCAAATGACAATTAGGGGTGACAGGATGGCTGAAGACACTTTTGTGCGGGTGAAAAAGATCATCGTCGAGCAACTCGGTGTGGAAGACGACCAGGTCGAGTCGACGGCCGCGTTCGTCGAAGACTTGAACGCGGATTCTTTGGATCTGGTCGAATTGATCATGTCGCTTGAAGAAGAGTTCGGCATGGAAATCTCTGACGAAGCGGCCGCGAAGATTCACACCGTACAGGATGCAGTTGATTACATCAACGAACACCAGATGTAGCGTTTGAGGGACGCGGTCTCGCTTCCTTGCCGTCGGGCGAGGATTGAGGTGGACAGCTCGATCCTCCCAAACGGAAAGTGGTTGTCTTTGGTGCTCCGGGAAAAGAGGTTCTAGTGAATCTGTTTGGCCTGTCTCCGGGCGAATTGCTGCTGATCATGATGGTGGCGTTAGTTGTCCTGGGGCCAGAAAAGCTCCCGGAGACCGCGGCCTCGGTCGGAAAGTGGGTTCGTGAGTTTCGCCGCGCAACCGAAGAGATAACTGCTCAGTTTGCCGCGGAAAACCCCCTGGCGGAGTTGCAGCGCGCCTTTTCGCTGACCGATGAGCCGGTCACAGTGGCTACGGTCGAAGAGCCGATGGTGGTCGAGGAGCCCGAAACCTTGACCGAGGCGAGTGCCGACGCCACCCCGATGATTAGTTCCCCTAGCAATTCGTTGCTTCAAGTTCCAGCGCGGCGGCGAAGTGAATATTTCGAGCGTCCGGTCTATACTCCGGGCATTGCGACGATCTGGACCCACGGCGCGGTCGAAGATCGGCGGCGGGGGCGACGCGGGCGCGATGAGACCGCAGATCCTTCGGTTGCCAGTGAGTGGATGCATGGTGCGCCACTGCCGATACCTTCTTCGTCAAACGGCCACGCGTCAGCACCGAACGGCGCTTTGGCAATTTCGACTGAGCGAGCTACCGACGCGAGTATCGATCAACCGCTGACGACGAGCACGGTCGAAGCCACCTTCGAGCCGCAGGGCGAGGAAGCCATCGGCTTCCCAGCCAGCGAGATAGCGATGGCGAGCAGCGAGACGCCGGTTATGACCGATGTCGAGGGGATCGGAAGGGCGGTGGATCCGCTTGCTCCGATTAGTGGGGATGATCCGGGTGGTAGCGAGCCTCGGTCCACTCGGGATGATGATGAAACGCGATCATCTGAACGGTTGGAGTCGGCGCTCGAAACGACGGACAGGGAATTGACGACGGTTTCGACGGTCAACGGTGATGGTCGAGAGGGGCAGCGAGCGTGAGCATGGTCGTCGATAAACTGAAGGATTGGGTTAGCGGTGGTCCGGACGCTGCCGAGGAGGAAGACTTCGGCGGTCCGGAGATGTCGATTGTCGAGCATCTTCAAGAATTGCGCGGTCGGCTGACGATTTGTGCAATTGCGATGGTGATCGGCACGGTCATCGGGCTTGTATTTTCAAATCAGGTCTTCGCGATTCTCTTGACGCCGGCTCCCACGGGGTTCAAGCCGGTGTACATTGAGATGACCGAGATGTTCACCAGCTACTTCAAGGTGGCGATTATGACGGGCGCGGCGCTGGCCATGCCCGTTTTCCTTTGGGAGATTGTTCAGTTTATTAACCCGGGCTTGACACGCCGGGAGCGCCGAATCGTCCTTACCTTGATGCCACTGGTCACCGTGTTTTTTGTTTTCGGTATGCTCTTTGGCTACTTCGTCGTCTTACCATTCGCTACCCGTTACTTACTGACCTTCAGCACAGTGGCGATTGATGAGATCCGAATCAGCAACTACATTGGGTTCGTTACCTCCGTTCTCTTCTGGCTGGGCCTGGCCTTTGAGACACCGCTGGTCATATTCATGCTCGCGAAGATCAACATCGTTGACGTCCATCGGTTGTCTCGGTACCGGAAGTACGCGATTCTCGTCGTGTTCGTCATCGCGGCGGCGATTACGCCGACGCCAGACCCCTTCAATCAGACACTGGTTGCTGTTCCGTTGTACTTGCTCTACGAGCTAGGTATTCTTTTCGCCCGCTTTGCCTAAACGGGCTAGAAAATAACCGGAATAAACAAAGGCTCGCACACGATTTCGTGTGCGAGCCTTTGTTTATATGTAGTGGTACGCCCGGGGAGACTCGAACTCCCGCACCCGGCTCCGGAGGCCGGTGCTCTATCCACTGAGCTACGGGCGCTTAATTGAGCAGCGATTACCATTATACACCAGGGTGGTGTGTCGAGCAAGGATCACTCGATAGGGGATGAGCGACCAGGCATTTGGGCGTAGGGAGTGCTGAGGCACCTGTGCTATAATCGCTCGGGCTTCGTCCGGACATAAACTGGGCAAGCGAGTGGATGATGGTTCGAGTGGCAATCGATGCGCGGCTTCTCGCGTACCAATCGGCGGGAACGGCTACCTACATTCGTGGCTTGATCAGCGGGTTTCAAGGCAGCAATGCGATCGACGTTTTGGCGCTGCGTAGTCGTAAAGATGAACATCCCAATGACCTCGGTACCTTCCCAGTTCGGAGCGTCTGGACGCCGTGCCATCACCGGTGGGAACGTTGGGCACTCGGACTCGAGCTGGCTGGTCTCGGTGTGGACGTGGTTCACAGTCCGGATTTCATCCCGCCAGCTCGCCTGGGGCGACGTTGGGCTCGCGTGATAACCGTTCACGATCTTGCCTTCCTCCGGTTCCCGGAGTTTTTGACAGTGGATAGCTTGCAATACTACCGGCAAATTCATCGCGCGGTTGCCGAGGCGGAGAGAATTATCAGCGTCTCCCAGGCCACGAAACGTGACTTACTCGAGCTTACCCCGGCTTCCCCGGCCAAGATCACGGTCATTCCCGAGGGAGTTGATCCGGCATTTCGACCGCTTCCCGATGACCAGGCGGCCAAACAAGTACAGCGGCGTTTCGGCATTGAGCGGCCGTACTTTCTCTTCGTCGGGACTTTGGAGCCGCGAAAGAATCTAGGAACGTTGTTGGCAGCTTTTCAGCGCTTTCGCTCGACGTGTGATGCGAACGGTCCGTTGCTGGTATTGGCCGGAAGCCGCGGTTGGCTGGCCGAGCAGATCGATCGTCCGATCGCTCAACTGGGTGAGGCCGTGCGTTTGCTGGGTCGCGTCGCACCAGACGATCTCGTCGCCCTGTACAACGCGGCGCTTGCCTTGGCGTTGGTTTCTCATTACGAAGGGTTCGGATTGCCGGCGCTCGAAGCGATGGCCTGTGGTCGGCCGACGTTGGTCGCGAACGTCGCGTCCTTACCTGAAGTGGTTGGTGACGCCGGCCTGACGGTTTCTCCCGACGACGTCGAAGCGATGACCGAAGCATTGCGGCAACTGTGGCAGGACTCCGCGCTACGTGAAGAGCTCGGAAAGCGTGCGCAGCGGCGAGCCGGTCGGTTCAATTGGCGAAGCGTGGCTCAGGAAACGGTAAAGGCGTATCAGGAGGCGGCGGCGTGCGTCTGTTGATGCTCATGCCGCGTGCGCCGTTTCCCGCCGACCACGGCACGGCCCTTCGAAATTTCTACCTGATGAAGTGGCTTGGTGCGCAGCACGACGTGACTGTGCTGGCTTACGGAGATCCTGATAGTCGAAACGCCAAGGAAGCGCTCGAGGCGCACGCCCGTGACGTTCATCTCGTTCCGTTTTCCCATCGCTCATTCGCGCAACGACTGGTTGGCCTCGTGACTTCCCCCGAGCCGGATTTGGCCAAGCGCCTCTGGTCATACCCTTTCGTCGACCGCTTGCGTTGCTTGCTGGCCGAGCAGTCGTTCGACATTGTCCAAATCGAGGGGCTGGAAATGTTCAGTCTCTGGGCATCGGTCAGCTCCCGCCGACAAGGTGCTGGTCCGATCATCGTACTCGACGAGCACAACGCCGAGTATGCGCTGCAGGAAAGTGCACGAGCAATCAGTCGGCAGCAAGGGCATTGGGTTGGGGCTCTTTATTCATCGATTCAAACGCAACGGCTCGCCGGTTACGAACGCGATGCGTGTCGGTCCGCCCACGGCGTGGTCACGGTATCCAGGGATGACGCGGCCGCACTGACCGCGTTATGTCCGACGATCAGCCCCGCGATTGTTCCAAATGGGGTCGACACCGCCCTTTTTCACCGACAGCGGTCCGAAACCGATGGGAGAACGGTGTTCTTCATTGGCAAAATGGACTATCGGCCGAACGTCGACGCCGTTGAGTGGTTCTGTCATACGGCCTGGCCGCTGGTCAGGCAAGCGCGACCGGACGCGCGATTTCGCATCGTTGGACGCGATCCAACGGCGCGCGTGGTTTCTCTTGGGCAGGTTCCGGGCGTCGAGGTTGTCGGCGAAGTACCCGACGAACGGCCTGAGTTCGAGCAGGCAGACGTCCTGGTGGTACCGATGCGGATGGGAAGTGGAGTTCGTTTAAAGGTGCTGCAGAGTATGGCGATGGGGGTGCCACTGGTGTCGACGTCGCTTGGGATGGCGGGCATTCCGGCCCAGCCCGGTCGCGAATACCTGCTTGCCGACTCGGTGACTGACTTCGCGCGGAGCGTTCTGCGAGTCTTGTCAGATTCCACCCTACGGACGACCCTGCGCCAGTCGGCTCGTGAGCTCGTTTGTCAAGACTTTGATTGGCAAGTCATCGTGCCTCGCCTGGAATCCTTTTACGCCACGCTGGTCGAGGCTCGTGACAAGTAGGGTGCTGGCGACGCGGCGGGCCCGGCGTTGGACTGTTGGTGTGATCGCCGGACTACTGGTCGTGCTCGGGTTGTTTCTGATCGTTCGCGGTCCGGAGCGACACCAGGTCGCCGACAGCTTGGGCGTGGGGCTGAAGAATCAGATCATCGCGCTCTATTCAACGGCGATTGCACCGCCCACTCATACTGATGACCTGGCTCCGATCGCGGAGACGAGTGTGCCGCCGTACGCCGTCAACGTTTTTCTCGACCAGGAGGTCCAGACCGCAAATATCGAGCGCAGCCTCGACATGATCAAGGCCGCCGGCTTTTACTTTATCAAGCAAGAGCTACTCTGGAGCGACGTCGAACGTCCGGCGAAAGGTGAATACCAGGATCGACTGGTCCCGGGCAAAAGCTCCTGGGCGAATTACGACCGGATCGTGAATTTGGCACAACAGAAGGGGATTCAGGTCATCTTCCGGATCGACACCACGCCGACCTGGGCCCGACCGCCAGGCGTGTCGAAGATCGAGACGCCCCCCGTGAACGATCAGGACTTTGGCGACTTTGTTGCCGCGGTGGTGAAACGCTACAAGGGCCGCGTCCACTATTACCAGATTTGGAATGAGCCCAACCTGGCCTTCGAGTGGGGGAACCGGGTTGCTTCGCCCGCCGAATACGTTCATCTCCTGAGAATCGCCTATATTCGGGCGAAAGAAGTCGATCCGAGCGTTGTTATCCTTTCGGCGGCGCTCGCGCCGACGGTGGAGAACAGTAATCGAGCCACGCCAGACGTCACGTTCCTTCAAGGCATGTACGATGCGGGCGCCAAGCCGTATTTTGACGTTCTGTCGACAAACGCGTATGGATTGCGAGATGGGCCAGATGATTTGCGGATCAATCAGCCCAACGATGTGAATTTCTCACGCCCGATTCTCCTTCGCCAGATTATGGTGCGGAATGGCGACGCCGGGAAGCCGATCTGGGCCTCCGAGATCGGCTGGAACTCACTGCCGGCGAATTGGCCAGAAGTGCCACTCTACGGGAGCGTCAGCCGGGAGACTCAGGCGGCTTACACCGTTCGAGCCTATCAGCGGGCTGCCGAGCAATGGCCGTGGATGGGACCGATGGCAGTGTGGCACTTCCGCATGGTTTATCCGGAAAGCAAGAAGCTCCAACAATACTATTTCGACCTCGTCGGGGTGAACTGGAACGTTGAGCCAGTCTACTACGCGCTGCAGAAGTACATGACAGCGTCACCCGTCGTCTATCGAGGGTTCCACCAGGAGAATGACTGGGCGCTTCACTGGAGTCCTGGCTGGAGCGAGCTGGCGGATACCCGGGCGAGTCTTGGTCAGTTCAAAGAGGCCCAGGCGACCGGTGCAACTCTGAGCTTCGATCTGAATGCGACCTGGCTCGACCTGGTGACGACGGTAGGGCCGGGGTGGGGCAAGCTCGCGGTGACGATCGACGGCAGTCCGCTAAAGGCGAACGATCTACCGATCGAGAATGGCCAGGCCATCCTTGATCTCAAGCGACCAAACGAACAGTGGCAGGTACACCAGCCGATTGCCGAAGGTCTCGGCCCGGGCCCACACCACGTCGTGATCCGGGTTCTGAAGGGACCGGTCGGGATCGATGGCCTCGTCGCCGATCGCGCGTCGCCCCAGGCTCAGCTCTACTGGGGGCTGACGGGTGGGTTGATCGGGCTTGGAACACTACTGGTCGCCATCAAGCGTCGACCCAAATCGGCGATCGTTGGGAAGGATAAGGTGCAGCCTTCAGTCAGCCAGCCGCCCAGTGACGAGATCAGATCGGCGAAGATCTCGGTAATCGTCACGGTACGTAATGAAGAGGAGACAATCGAAGCCCTCGTACAGTCGTTGCTTCGGCAAACTCGCGCTCCGGACGAAATCGTGATTGCCGACGGTGGGTCTACCGATCGGACCGTGGAAATCATCAAGCGACTGATCCGGCACGGAGCACCGATTGAGTTGCTGTGCTGCCCAGGTGCGAACATCGCGGCCGGTCGAAACCGAGCGATCCTCGCCGCGACCGGAGAGATCATCTGTTGCACGGACGCCGGAACACGATTGGAC
>DATLSK010000098.1:0-3290 GCA_035534155.1 Chloroflexota bacterium
GCCCATTGACGAGAAGCTCTTTATGTCGACGTTCACCGGTCGGCGACCGATGCTGCAGCCACCGGGGTGCGGCGCCGTGACTCGACCGGCGCGCGCGAGAATCGGACCGGTGACGAGGAAGGACGCCCGCATCTTCGCCGCTAAATCGAGTGGAACTTCAGTATTCAGAGCGTCCTTACTCGGTGCCTGGATCGTCACTCGGTGATTGGCACAGTCAAGCTCCACCCGACAACCAAGCTGGCGGAGTATCTCCGCCAGCGTCCGTACGTCGTCGACGATGGGCACATTTTCGATAACACATTCTTCCGTGGTGAGCAGCGTTGCCGCCATGATTGGCAATGCTGCGTTTTTCGCTCCACTAACGGCGACATCTCCACGAAGCGGTACCTGACCCTCAATGACCAGCTTATCCATGGCGCTCCCTGCTGATGCCCGGTCGGCGCTCAGCGCGAGGCTTCTTCAGCGCGTCGCCGTCGGGCTACCTTCAAACGCACGAGTGATCGCCGAAGTGCGGCTTCGGCTTGTGCGAGATCGGCGGTATCACGTCGCTCGGCGAGAAGCTGGCGTGCCCGCTCCTCAGCCGCGCGGGCGCGCTGAATGTCGATCTCTTCCGCACGTTCGGCAGTGTCAGCGAGGACCAGAACACGGTTATCGCGAACTTCAAGGAAGCCGCCACCAATCGCGAGACTGATCTCGTCCGCCCCTTTGCGTACTCGCAACTCGCCAGGGGTAAGATTGGTCAGGAGAGCCGCGTGTCGCGGCAAGATCCCGATCTCGCCAAGGCTGCCTGGTGCGCGAACCAGGTCAGCCTCATCCGAGTAGACCATTCGCTCTGCCGTGACGATGTCGAGCCTCAAACCGGGCATGATTACGCGCCCTCCGCCACACGGGCCCGCTCGATCACCTCATCAATAGTGCCAGTCATGTAGAAGTGCTGCTCAGCAATGTGGTCGACCTTGCCATCAAGAATCTCACGGAAGCCGCGTACGGTTTCGCGCAAGGGAACGAAAGCGCCTGGGCGACCGGTGAAGATCTCGGCGACGAAGAAGGGCTGGGAGAGGAACCGTTGGATCTTGCGAGCGCGCGTTACGGTCAACTTGTCCTCGTCGCTCAATTCTTCGACGCCGAGAATCGCGATGATGTCCTGGAGGTCCTTGTATCGCTGCAATACTCTTTGCACACCGCGCGCCACGTCATAGTGCTCTTGTCCCACGACGTGCGGGTCGACGATGCGCGAGCTGGAAGCCAACGGATCGACCGCGGGATACAGGCCAAGGTCGGCGATCGAGCGATCCAGCGAGATGATGGCGTCGAGGTGCCCGAAGGTCGTGGCCACGGCCGGGTCGGTGTAGTCATCGGCTGGGACGTAAATCGCCTGCACCGACGTGATCGAACCATTCTTGGTCGAGGTAATTCGCTCTTCCAAGGCCCCCATCTCGGTGGCGAGCGTTGGCTGGTAGCCAACGGCCGAAGGCATACGCCCGAGGAGGGCCGAGACCTCGGCGCCAGCCAGGGTAAATCGGAAGATATTGTCGATGAAGAGCAGTACGTCGCGCCCTTCAACGTCGCGGAAATACTCGGACATGGCCAGACCGGTCAGGCCGACGCGTAAACGAACGCCCGGTGGCTCGTTCATCTGGCCAAAGACCATCACGGTGTTATTGATAACCCCCGACTCCTGCATTTCGTGCCAGAGGTCATTACCTTCTCGGGAACGCTCGCCGACACCGGCGAAGACGCTAAAGCCACCGTACTCGGCGGCGATGTTGCGGATCAGCTCCTGAATGATGACCGTCTTGCCGGTACCGGCACCACCGTAAATACCGATCTTGCCGCCGCGAGTAAACGTGGCGACCAGATCGACGACCTTGATCCCGGTTTCGAGAACCTGCGATTCCGTTACCTGCTCGTCGAACCTCGGGGCGTCACGGTGAATGGGGAAACGCGTATCGCTATCAACCGGACCTCGGCCATCGATCGGCTGGCCTAGCACATTGAACATCCGGCCGAGGGTCTTCGGGCCGACTGGCACCGAGATTGGCCCGCCGGTGTCGGTGGCCTCGGCGCCTCGACGCAGTCCGTCGGTGGTATCCATGGCCACGCAACGTACCCAGTTGTTACCTAAATGCTGCTCGACTTCGACGATGATCGGGCCGGTGTCCTTTTCTACCGAGACCGCGTTCATAAGATTCGGCAGTCGACCCGGTGGAAACTCGATGTCGACCACGGGCCCAATGACTTGAACCACTCTACCCTTGTTATCGAGGGACACTATATTCCTCCCTAGGCGTGGAGGGCTTCCGCGCCTGCCGAGATCTCAAGAATTTCCTTGGTAATGCCCGCCTGACGAGCCTTGTTATAGCTCAACGTCAACTCTTGCACGACATCGCGCGCGTTCTGAGTCGCATTGTGCATCGACACCATGCGTGCGCTGTGCTCGCTTGCCGTCGCGTCGAGAACCGCCTGGTACACCTGGACTTCGACGTAGCGCGGCAGCAAGTGATCGAGCACATCGGCCGCGCTCGGCTCAAAAATATAGTCAATCAGGCGCGCTCCGTCCTCGGTCGCGGGCGGGACGACCGGCAGAATTTGCCGCTGCACAACTTCCTGGCGAGTCGTCGAAACGAACTTGTTGAAGATCAAATCGACTCG
The DNA here is from genome assembly GCA_035534155.1 of Chloroflexota bacterium. Taxonomy (GTDB): domain Bacteria; phylum Chloroflexota; class UBA6077; order FW602-bin22; family CADDYW01; genus JAJPIK01. The sequence goes on from DATLSK010000098.1 coordinate 2,653, forward strand.
GTCAAAACGTCCTTCACGATAGCCGTTAATCGCTAACGTCGAGATCGGAGAAACGTCCAGCAAAGTCGGCCGGTCATTCAGGCCGCTGACCTCGGCGATCACGTCCCCGGCGTGACGAACCAGCCAATCGCGGCCCTTACGACCGATTGCCATCGCCTGGATCGGCACGGATTGCTCGACAACGAAACGGGCGGCGCGCCGTATGATGTTCGTGTTGAGCGAGCCGCAAAGCCCGCGATCCGTGGTGATGACGATCAGGCCAATGTTTTGAATGGGCCGCTGAACGAGCAAGGGATTCACTGGCTCGTTCGCGCCAGTCATTTGGGCCAGTCCGGCGACAAGCTCCGCCATGTGATCGGCGTACGGCCGACTTTCGTGAACCAGCGCCTGGGCTCGACGCATTTTTACGGCCGATACCATTTCCATGGCTTTCGTGATCTGACTGGTATTCTTGACGCTTCGAATGCGCCTACGAATCTCTCTCGTGCTAGGCATCGCCTCGTCCTTACTTTAATCGAGTTTAGTAGGGGACCGTCTGCTTGAACTCGGCGATTGCCTGCTTAAGCTTTTCAATGATCGATTCGCTGAGCGTCTTCTCGGACGCGATTAGCTGGCCGATTTCCGGATGGTTGGAGCCA
>DATLSK010000099.1:0-16648 GCA_035534155.1 Chloroflexota bacterium
AAAAGGGGATGAAAGGGCGGGGCTGGGAGCGCCAGCTTCCGGCTGGCACCGTCGTTCCCGGTCGGCCAGATCCCTCGCGCCGCCTGGAAGGCAGCGCTCCCAATTCCTCTCTTTTCAGATACCCTCTACACTTTGGGCTGGTCTCGGGGCATCGAGCAGGAAAAGCGCCTTCCCTGACCACTAGCCAACCGAACCGGGCCAAAGGAGAGAGATAAGCGCGAGACGACGCCTACGCCGCGTCCGATCAGAAGCCACCACGGAGGCTACCCAATGGATAACGCAAAAGGGCGGTCAGAATCAGTTCAGTCGCGATCTGGTTCAGACTCGTATCGAGTATCTTGCGAATGCGCTCGACCTTGCGCTGGCTCAAACCGGCCTTTTGCAGGTGCTCCGGCGTCACTTCGACTCCGTGGGGAAGCTGGCCAACTCGACGCTCAGACAGTTCAATTAAGTCGTTGACCGCCGCGCTGAGCTCACCCTGGCCGAAGAGCGGAACCACGTCGGACCAGGCCACGTCGAGATATCGTGGAAAGCGACCAACCAGCCGCAAGGCGCGTGATGTCTCGACCATGCCAAGCTCGTGGCGTGCCTGCTCGAAGACTCGGCGTTCGATCTCGGCACTGGCTCGTTCACTGGCCATCGGGATAAGCTCAAGGCTCCAGGTTGTCCGCGAGCGGGGCCAAAACATCGCTTGCGGATCCCCGGTTAGTCGACCGTGAATGGCTTGGGTTAACGCCGTGATCGCCAGAAGCGTTTGCGACCCACCATACAGCAACGCGGTAAGAGCGGTGCGGGCCTCGGCTTGATCCTGCAACGTTACGCCGAGCTGCTGCAAGTCACCCGTTTCGTAACTAGGGTGGTAAATGTCCTCGACATCGTCGAGCGCTTCTTGCCACAAACGCTCGGCGGCGCGTAAAAACTGCGCGGTAGCTGCCACTGGTTTCAGTGCGGTCCAGGCGATCCGCAGATAATCTGGAATCTCCGCCAATTGTTCGAAGGTTGAGGGTGTCCAAGAAACTTGGAGGGCATCACGTATCTCTTGGAAAAGCGGTCCCAAGGACGGTTCCGAACTAATCGATCGCATTGGCTGTCGCTGGGCCACTGGTAGCCTCCAAACCAGAGGAGTCTTTTAGCGGTCCCGGACGCATTACCAATGCCAGTCGATGGAGATTGGTCCCCAAAACGAGACATCCGGGGAGCGAAACGATCGGCCTCCCCGGATGTTGGTCTCTCGACTCCAAAGCGAACGACGAAGACTAATTCAGATCCGCGATCCATTCTCGAAGTAGTCCAATGTGCTGGGGAAACGCCACTTCCGGTTCCGCGATTTCTGAGTGCCACTTCTTTTCCCATTCAACCACGACGTACCCGTGATAGCCGCGCATCACGAGCGCACGCACAATCTCGCGACACGGTACCTCGCCCTCGCCAAGCAGCACCAATTGCCAGCTGCCGTCATCGCGCCGTTGCGCATCCTTGACGTGTACGTGGACGAGCCGGTTTGCCAGGTTCGTCCAAACCTGAGCAACTGCCTCACCCATTCGGTACGGGTGATGGGTATCCCACAAAGCGCCCACCGCCGAGCTACGCACCTGATCGAGTACCGCGGCGACCGCTTCGCTCGACGAGAACGCATCATGGGTCTCCAGAGCGATCGTGACGCCTGCTCGCTCGGCGGCTGGCGCGCAACGGCGCAGGCTTTCCGACACGCGCTCGACGCCAACACTCTGTGGAGTACCATCCGGCAGCAATCCGCCAAAAATCCGTATGAACGGTACTTTGAGCTCCTGCGCGATTTCGATAAAGGACAACAGGTCCTGCTCGTTCCGCGTTCGTTCCGCGGGATCCGCTGCCGTCAACCGAACCGAGGTTCCCAAAACGATCAACTCCGGCTTCCCGGAGGCGAAGAGATTCGTAATGCGGTTGAAGTTCGTCCGCAGCGAGGCCGGCGTGATGACCTCACCGTCGAGCAAACGTAGTTCAATGCCGTCATACCCATATTCCCGAGCCTTTTCTGCCACCTGTTCCAGCGTCCAACCCGGGCAGCCAAGAGTGCTAAAACCAAATTTCACGTCGTGTCTCCTTCCTAATCCTCGGTTCGATCGAGTGCGATGTATTCAGAATGGATTATCACGCGTCGCGAAGCGGTCGCGACCGGACGGCGATAATGGTCACCCACGCGAGGCAGACGCACGCGTTCGCCATGATCGCCCGTGGAGTACCGATTACCTCGGCCAGAGTCCCAATTTCCAGGGCGCCGAACGGCCCGACACCAATTGCCAAGGTGAGTACTCCCATCGCTCGACTCCGAAGTGCGACTGTGCAATTTCGCAAGATAATTGTTGATTGAAAGGCAGAAAAACCGGCCCGTCCGACTCCCTCGATAAAGAGTAAGCTAGCGGCACTGGTGAAGCCTCTCATCAAACTGAAAAGAATCAGGGCGGCGCAGCCGGCCATGGATCCAGCCAAGAACAGTATACCGTGCCGACGGTGCCCGACAAGCGTCGCGATTCCCAGAGTGCCCAAAAGAGAGCCAAACCCGTCGGCGGCGACGAGCGCACCGAGCCCAATCGGTCCCTGATGCAAAATGTCGGCGGCTTCGACCGGCAGCACCTGCTGAAAAGGGAAAAATAGAAGATTCATGACGACAGTGACGGTCAGCACGCCAACAATTGCTTGATCCTTCAGAACTTCGCCGATCCCATTGGTCAGACCTTGCCAAACGTGCCGTTCCTTGACGATCGACTGCACGGCCGGTGGTGGGATCCGAGAGATCAATAAGCCGGTCAAACAAAACAGGAAGCCGAGAGTCGCATACGCGCTGCTCCAGCTCAACGCGGCGATCACCGCGCCCGAAAGGAACGGCCCAACCGTTCGGCTGACGTTCATCGCGGTCGCGTCAAGGGCGATCGCATTTGTCAAATGTTCACGCTTGACCACGTCGGCGGTGAGAGCACGCCGTGACGGCCAGTCAACCGCGGTGCCGATTCCCATGATCATTTCGCCAACTGCAAGCTCGGAATAGCCAAGCAGTCTGAATCCGCTCAAGATCGCCAACGCCGCGACGCAGGTCACATTCAGCACTTGCACGAAGACAATCAGGCGTCGTCGGTCAACGCGATCGCCGATGGCGCCCCCAAATAAACCGAGCGCAAACAAAGGAACACTTCGATAGAATCCAATCATGGCGACCAACAACGCGGAGTGAGTGAGCTCGAAAGCAATCCAGCCAGCGGTGATCTGATCCATCCAGCGGGCAACATTCCAGGCGAGGTTCGCGAGCCACAGCGTCGGGTATCCATCAACGCCAAATGCGTCGATTTTCATCCGGTGGGCAATGTCTCGGTGGCTGAAGAGGGCAGATCCGGACACCAATGGCACTCCGGCGGCAGATGCGGCTTATTATACGGTAGGGTACGGAGCCATTCAATCAGCAGGGCGCGTCGCGGCAAGGCGCACCGCCAAGCCCGTTGCGACGGCGGCCGCCAGCACCATCACTGTCAGTTTCTGCACTCCATTCAGTGTCATCGCCGCCATTCCACCGGTCGCGCAGATGCCATAAATAAGTAACGCGATTCGTCGCGTCGACAAACCACGCGCGACCAGACGATGCGGCAGGTGGGCGCCGTCGCCACCGATAAACGGTGACCGATGACGGGCTCCCCTTTGGACAATGACCATGAGCGCGTCGATGATCGGCAGGCCGAGCACGAAAGCCGCCGTGGCAATCTTCGCCCCACCAATCAGTGCCAGGATTGACAGCGTGAAGCCGAGAAACATCGATCCGCTCGTACCCATGATGATCCGGGCCGGATTAAAGTTGAAACGCAGAAAACCGAGACAGATCCCGGTCAACGCCAATGGCAGCAGGCTAATGGTGTATTGCCCGAGCGAAAAGCTACGTACGAAAAGGACCGCCCCGGCGATCGCGGTAATGCCGGCGGCAAGTCCATCCATCGTATCGATGAAATTCATGGTGTTGATCATGCCCACGACCCAAACCAGGGTAAAGGGCACGGCGATGATCATCGGTAACACGATCAGGCCGCCCAGCGGATTCGCAACGTTGGTAATGACCAAGCCAAACGCCATTGCGACAACGGCAACCGCGATTTGACCGAGAAGTTGGGGAAGCGGACCCAGACGACGAAAGTCGTCGATCACGGCAATAGGAACGATCAAAAGGATGCCAAGCACCAGCCCAGCGATCCTTTGCAGCTCATCTGGTGCACGAGGGAGCAAGAGAAGGCTCGCGACGACCGCGATCAGAAACGAGGCAAGCAGCGCATAGCCACCGGAGCGCGGAATGGTCTTGACTTGCAGCTCGTGGTCGCGCGGTCGATCGATGAGGCCAAGCTTTCGTCCAAGCTCACCCGCGAGCGGCGTCAGGACCATGCTAAGTCCAAAGCTCACTATGACGATAATAACCGCGGCGACGGAAACGTTCATCCACTGTTCCTTGGACCAATGGCTTGTGGGTTAACCGCAAAGGGTTCTTCGATTGCACATTCCAGCAGCCACGCTCGAAGCTGCGCCGGTTCCCGCCGATAATAGGTATCGCGGACGCCACGCACCTCGTTCAACCAGGACTCGCTGCCGCGGGTCGAAACCGGCTGCGCGAGTCGGCGCAAACCTGGTAAATTGGTCAACTCAAAACGTTCGTTCGGGTAAGCCAGCTCTTCGTGCAGCCGTTCACCGGGTCGGGCTCCAATCATCTGGAGCATCGGTTCGCCTCGTCCTGATTGGAGCAATCTATACACGAGTCGAGCGGTGTCCGTCATCAAAACCGGCTCGCCGACGTCAAGCAAATAAATACCCGGATAGGTCGGCTGCACCGCGGCCCCTAAGAGGAGTTGCACGGCCTCATTCATCGTGATCCAATAGCGGTCCATCTGCGGATCGGTGATTGTCAACGGTTGACCGGCCGCGATCTGGCGAGCGAAGAGTTCAATGACGCTCCCCTGGGTTCCGAAAACGTTCACCAGGCGTATGACTCGGATCGCGGGGCGGCTCTGCTCCGCGCCAACCGACAGCAAAAGGCGCTCAGCTACCCGCTTGGTCATTCCATAGATGCTGGGCGGATATACCGCTTTATCCGTGGAGGGATAGATGAGCCCCGCGATTCGGTGCTCGACCGCAGCTTCGAGAACATTGAGTGTGCCAATCAGGTTCACGCCAATCACTTGATCGATGTTGTCTTCCGCGAGCGGCACTTGCTTGTAGGCCGCGAGGTGAAAAACCACGTCAATCGCAAACCGTCGGAATGTCTGATCGAGCTTCTCTCGATCGCGAACGTCCGCGAGCACGTAACGGACGTCCAAACCGTCCGACCGTCGGCCCAATTGTTGGCGAAGATGGACGAGTGACGCCTCATGGCTATCCAGGCACACGAGCTGATCTGGATTCCAGGCGCTTAGCGCGGTAGCCAGCGACCGGCCAATTGACCCACCGGCGCCAGTGATGAGCACCCGTTGCCCGGCAACTCGCGGGCGCAAGACATCATCATGAAAGCGAATCTCAGGCCTAGGAAGTAGCTTCGACCAATCGTCGATCACGATCACTTCACCTCGACGTGACGGCCTCGCAGCGCCATAAGCCGCGCCTGCGCGTCGCGCATGCCAGCCGCGACGGCTGGGTTGGACTCGAGTGTTTCGGTTACAAAATAGGGTACACGACCAATTAGCGGAGCGAGAGCGCGGTCGAGGTCGGAATCGCCCTCCCGGTATCTCAGCCCTTCACCAAACAATCCAGAAGCGTTGGCAATGTGTACGGTGGTCGTCCACGGAGCTAGCTCTTCCACGAACTCGACGAGGTCTGACGGTCCATCTTGTTCACGAGCTTGACGTGCGACGGCTTGAAACTCCCTGGACAGGGCCGCTAAATCCGCGGATCGCCAATTGAGATAAAGGCCGGCGTGCGACACGTCAACGGTGAACCGGAGCTCTGGCAGACGCTCGACGAGCGATCGCAAATCGGCCGGGGCCGCCCCAATCGGCGAAAACACGTACGCCGACTCTCGCATCCTCCCGACCGGCGGAACATTCTCGATCTGCGGAATCAGGTCCGAGCCTGCGCATAACGTCACGTAATAGCGAAGCAAAGGAAGCGCCCTTTCAATCGCCAGGCTGCGATTGGCGAGACGGAGCAGAGTCGCGTCCAGGGTTGGCGCGACGACGTGAATGTTCGCGGCCACCGCCCCAATCGCCCGGCCAACTGAGACCACTCTGGCCAGCGTCGCGCGATGATCAGCGTCATCACAGGTAAGATCAAAAAAGGCGCCCCCCAGGGTGCGGATTGGGGCTTCCACAATCCAGCACGCGTCGTCAATGAGCTTCGCGGGTTCGAGAACGCGGCAGATTCGGCCGATGAAATCGTCCTGCGCGAGGTCCAGTGGATCGAGGTACAGCTCGATACCTTCAGGAACTGGCGCTTGTAACCGATCGACAATCTGGTCCGGCGTCGGTCTGGCTTTGAGCAGTATACGAGTTAGGATTGACGTTTGTTCTCGCACGGCGTCCATTTTCTCGGGAATTCGGAGACGAGGCGCAGATCTGGACCTCAACCGGTGTTGATATGTCGATTGTACCAGACAAGCCCGTCCGCCAATTCAATCTGGGCCTCGAATCCAAGCTCACTCGCGGCCCGTCGAGTATCGGCAACGTAGCTTTCGGCGCCTGGCGTCAGGTCAACAATTGTCGGCATCGTCGATCCGACGATCTTGCGAACCATGTCGCCAAGCTCGGCAATAGACGTCGTTTTTCCGGTGCCTATGTTGTAAACCGCGTAGCTTTCCGGTGGATTGAAAATTGCCAGCCCGATCGCCCGCGCGACGTCTCGGACGTCGACAAAATCGCGAAGCTGGCGCGCTCGAACACGCAGCGGTAGACCTTCGCGGGATGTCCGAAAAAAGATGCCGACGACCCCGCTCGATACTCCTGAAACCTGGCCAGGACCATACACCGAAAAGACGCGGAGCGTGGTCGCACGAATGCCGTAGATCCGCGCATACAATTCGGTCCACTGTTCGGCCTGGGCTTTGGACTGTCCATACGGATCGACCGGTCCGAGAGGAGCATCTTCGGTGATCGGCCGAGCCGATGGTCGATAGACCCGCATCGACGAGGCCAGGATGAACCGCGCATTGTTCCAGCGTGCCGCCTCGAGCGCCCGCACCGTGCCGAGCACGTTGACTCGGGCAAAGTCGAGTGGACGTTCGTATGACGCCGACGCATCAGCGTCACCGGCCAGATGAACGATGCAGTCGCAGTCCACCGCGGCGGTCGTGACGTCCGACAAGACGTCTCCGATGACGTGGTCGCGCCGGGAGATGTCCCGACGCGAGAAACTTCGGACCGCGATACCGGCGGTTTCGAGGAATTCAACCAGGTAGCGACCAATAAATCCGCTAGCCCCGGTGACCAAAACACGATTTGGACGATTATTCGGAGACGTCGCCATGTTCATTGACCACGCACCAGAAAATGATCGAACGTTTCATCGATGCCCTGAGCTAGGCCGCGCCGCCGCGTGAAGCCGATGTTCTCCAGCTTTGAGTGAATAACCGGGCGACGAATGCGCAGATCGGATCCACCGTTTCCGCGTATGGTAACTTCAATCTCTCGAACGTCGGCCGACGCGCGAACCAATTCCGCTACGTCGCTTACGGTCGCAACGTCAGTCGCCGCGTTGAAGACCTGATAACCGACGGCGTCTACGTCCGCGGCCATCAACAGCGCCTGGACCGCGTCATCGACGTGGATCAACCCCAGCGGATCGGCCGAGCGTACCTCGAACGGCTCGCCGCTGGCGGCGCGGCGGCAGAATAAGTTCGGAGCAGTCATGAATCGTGGATCCGTCTTCATGACCGGTGCGACACCGTAAGTCAAGCCAAGCCGGACCGACCGAGTAGCCAGGCCTTGGGTCACCGAGAACATCTCCAGGAGCTTCTCGACGTAGCATTTACTGAGATGTGCATAGTCGACAAATACACCGAACGGCGATTCCTCGGTGACTTCGGTAGGTAAGGGTGAGCCATACACCCGCGTTGAGCTTGCATAGACGATCGATCCCATCAGCCGCCTTTCCGCCAAGGCCTCGAGAATGACTCGCGGCGCTCGGAGATTTACGTCCTCCGTGTATTCAACGGCTGCTGCAGCTGGGTTAGCACTCGCCTGGGCAGCTAGAAGGAACACCGAATCGATATCGCCCGCCAGGTCTAACGCTCGTTCCACCGTCGGCCGGTCGACAATACTCCCCTCGACAAAACGAAAACCAGGCGCCTGACAGAATCCGTCGATGGCCCGGCGGTCGGTTGAGAAAAAATTGTCGACGCCCACGACGTCACGCGCCTGGTAGAGTAGCTCTTGCACCAGCCGAGAGCCGATGTACCCAACGCCAAATATCAGTGTTGTCACGGAAGGGGATTGTAGCATAGGTCTGACATGGCTGCTAGCAGGCTGCCCGCCGCCTTGACTTTTCCCGAGGTGAAAACTATCCTTTGTTAGTTAACCGAGTAGACTAGATGAATGTCCGGAAAATCCGAATCGACTCTTTGCTGGTCGAGCGTGGTCTCAGCGAATCCCGCGAACGGGCACGCGGTGTGATTCTCGCCGGTGACGTCCGGGTCAACGGACAAGTGGTTACAAAACCCGGCACGTCGGTGCCAGCCGATGCTGAGCTCGCTGTCACCCAGCCGCCACCCTACGTTAGTCGCGGTGGGTTCAAGCTGGCCCACGCTCTCGATAGTTTTGGGCTGGACGTCTCTGGTCAGGTCGTGCTCGACGTTGGCGCTTCGACCGGTGGCTTCACCGACGTGTTGTTGCAGGCCAGAGCCAGTCGAGTGTACGCGATTGACGTCGGATACGGTCAGTTGGCATGGCGGTTGCGGCAAGACCCACGGGTCGTGGTTATGGACCGGACCAACATCCGTCATGTAACCGATTTGCCGGAGCGAGCCGACGGCGCGGTGGTGGACGTCGCTTTCATTTCCTTGACCGTCGTGCTCACGCCGATTGAGCACTTGCTGAAACCGGATGGCTGGATCGTGGCGCTGGTAAAACCGCAATTCGAAGCAGGACGCTCGCGCGTTGGAAAGGGCGGCGTGGTGCGCGATCCGGAAGTGCACCGCGAGGTTCTTGAGCACGTACTGATCCACGCGTCTCAGGTTGGCCTGAAGATCGGAGGCTGTACGCCTTCTCCGATCCTCGGTCCGGCCGGCAATCGGGAGTTTCTGGTCCTCTTGCGAAAGTCCGGTTCGGGCGCGTCCGTTAGCGACGCCGTTCGATCCTGTTTGGGCAGCGAGTGAGTGCAAGATGCTCAGCCACCTAACGATCCAAGACTTTGCGATCATTGACCGAGTCGATCTGGAACTCACGCCGGGTTTGGTGACCTTGACCGGTGAGACGGGCGCTGGCAAGTCGATCGTCATTGACGCCGTTGGTGGGCTGCTTGGCAACCGATTGGGTGTCGATGTGATCCGAGCCGGTGCGTCGTTTGCCCGCATCGAAGGCATCTTTGTAGGATCGGACGGAGTGGGCTTGACGGATACCCTCGCCGAGCTTGGCATCCCGCTCGAAGATTCGACGCTGATCGTCAGTCGGGAGATCAATCGAACCGGCCGGAGCATCGCGCGCCTGAACGGACACGCTGTCCCGCTCGGTGCGTTACAAAGAGTAGGACACTTTCTCGTCGACCTGCACGGTCAAGGCGAGCATCTCGCCCTGCTGCGCGTCGGCGAGCACCTCCGATTCCTCGATTCCTACGCTGGGCTCGCCAGCCGGTGTGAACGAGTGAGAGAGTTCGTCGAGCAAATTCAGACTCTCCGACAAGAACGTGCCACGATCGACCGCGATCAGCGAGAACGCGCCCGCCAAATGGACCTTTTCCAGTTTCAAGCGGATGAGATCGAATCAGCACACCTGCTCGCGGGCGAAGACGAGGCGTTACGTCAAGAACGCTCTCTGCTGGCGAACGCCGAAAAGCTCGCCAACGCGGCCGACCTGGCACGTCAGGCCCTGAGCGAAGGCGAGGGCAGCTCCGCCCGCGACCGTCTGGGCCAGGCCGCGACTTACTTGCACGAAATCACCCGGATCGATCCTTCACTCACCGACGAGCAACAAGCGCTCGATCTCTTACTCGATCAGCTCGATGAACTGAGTCGTCGCCTGCGCCAGTACCGCGAGGACATCGACTTTAGTCCGGAACGCTTGGAAGAGACCGAAGAACGTCTGAACTTGATTCAATCCCTGAAGCGAAAATACGGCAGTACGATCGAAGAGGTCATCTCCTTCGGAGCGAGCGCTCGGCGCCAGCTCGACGATCTTCTTCACCACGACGAAAGGGTCGCCTCCCTGATCGATCGTGAGGGCACGCTCCTCGCCGAGCTCGCCACCCTGGTGGTTGCTCTTTCCGAAGCGCGTCAGACCGCGGCGGAAAAGCTCGCTCGGGCCGTCGAAGGAGAGCTTGCCGATTTGAACATGGCCAACGCCCGCTTTCGCGTTGAATTCACGAGGCAGCCGGATCCTGAGGGTGGTGTGACCTTGCCAACCGGCGAGGTCGTTCGCTTTACCGCGACGGGTATCGACTCGGTCGAATTCCACATTACCACGAACCTGGGCGATGATTTCAAACCGCTGGTCCGGGTGGTTTCGGGTGGTGAGACGGCACGGTTGATGCTTGCCTTAAAGAACATCTTATCGCGCGGTGATACCGTCGGCACGCTCATCTTCGATGAGATCGATGCGGGAATCGGCGGTCACACCGCCGTGGTCGTCGGCCAGAAGATGGCAAGCTTGGCGCGGCAACGGCAGATCATCTGTGTGACTCATCTGGCGCAGATTGCATCATTCGCCGACCTTCATTTGGCAGTTGCAAAGAATGCCGTGGCTGGCCGTACCCAAACGTCGGTGCGAGCCTTGACTTTGGATGAGCGAGTTGAAGAGCTGGCAGCGATGGTCGGCGGACAGGCCGGACAAAGTAGCGCACGAGAGCATGCCCGCGAGACCTTACGCGCCGCCGAGGCGTGGAAGAGTCACGAGGTACGGTCGGAGCGAGGTGAACGATGAACGAAGCTACCCCTGAACAGGTGATCTCGTCGCGGGAGATCTACCGTGGCCGGATAATCAGCTTGCGAGTTGATGAGATTCGCTTGCCGAGTGGCCGCACGACAACGCGAGAGATCGTTGACCATCCGGGCGCTGTCGTGATTGTCGCGGTCGACCAGAGCGATCGCGTTATCCTCGTTCGCCAGTATCGAGCCGCGGTCGCGAAATTCACGCTCGAGCTTCCTGCCGGAACGCGCGAACCGAATGAAACGCCTGAGTTCTGCGCTCGGCGTGAGCTAACCGAAGAAACAGGAATGACCGCGAAGACCTGGCAGCGTCTTGTAAACTTCTACAGTACGCCTGGTTTCACCAACGAGTATCTTTCGGTCTTCGTGGCAACCGATCTCGAAGTGGCAGGTGGCCATCCCGAGGAAGATGAGTCGATCCAACGCGAATGGGTCGATTTGGCAGCGATTCCCGGCATGATCTCCGCTGGTGAGATCTGTGACGCCAAGACGATTGCTGGCTTGCTCTGCTATCTCCAAGGTGTGCGCCTGTCCCGAGGAGTGTGATCAGTGGCAAAGCTCAAAACGGCACGCGCCGAGTCCGACGGCGGCGTCGTCTACCGTGAAATAGGCGATCAAGTTGACGTCGTTTTGGTCGGTCGAGAGGCCCAAGGAAGCTGGTTCCTACCGAAGGGAACCCCGATGCGTGGCGAGTCGCGCGAACAAACCGCGATTCGCGAGACTCGTGAAGAAACCGGCCTCGACGTCCAGATACTCGAGCCAATTACCAGCATTTCCTATTGGTTCATGTCCGGTCGCGTGCGGATCTTCAAAACCGTATACTATTATCTGATGGTCCCAACCGGCGGTGATCTCAGCTTGCACGACCCAGAATACGACCGCGTCGCGTGGTTCCCGATTCAAAAGGCGCTGGCGGTGCTTACGTACGCGAACGACGCCGACGTCGTTCAACGTGCTGCCGAGCTAATCAAACGCCGCAGCGCGTTGCCTTCGCAACAGGCGACCCGGCGGTAAGTTTCAATCCAGCCAGTCGTGACGCCGCGGCGGGTGACCAGCGGAGATAGGTTAGGAGAAACCGTGACCGATAGTGATCTCAAAAAAACACCACTATACGCGGAACACGTGCGCCTCCATGGGCGGATGGTCCCTTTTGCTGGTTGGGCGATGCCCGTTCAGTATGGAGGCATTCTCAGCGAGCACCGGGCGGTGCGAGAATCGGTCGGCATTTTCGATGTCAGCCACATGGGAGAACTAGAGGTCTCCGGGCCGGCCGCCGAGGCGTTCCTACAGCGATTGACCGTGAATGACCTTTCAGCCCTGGCCGGTGACTCGTCGCAGTATTCGTGCATCCTCCGTCCTGACGGAGGCATTCTCGACGATATCGTCATCTACCGCTTGGCGGATCGCTTTGTCGTCGTCGTCAATGCCTCGAATGTCGACAAAATTGCCGAGTGGTTCACGGATCACGCCCAATCCGGCGCCGACGTTCGAAATGTTTCCGACGAGACCGCATTAATCGCGGTGCAAGGCCCCCTGGCCGTCGAGACAGTCCAATCGCTCGCGGCCAGCGATGTCTCAACGATCCCTCGGTTTGGCATTCGTCCGGGCACGATTGGCGACGTGCCTTGCTCGATCAGTCGTACTGGCTACACTGGCGAAGATGGCTTTGAGATCTTCTGTGGTGCAAACCATGCCGTGGCCATTTGGAACGCCATTTTGAACAATCCCGTGCGACCTGTTCAGCCGTGCGGCTTGGGAGCCCGGGATACTCTCCGTCTGGAGTCGGGCAAGCTTCTCTACGGCCACGACATGGACGAGTCGAATAATCCTCTTGAAGCGGGTCTCAACTTTATTCTTAAATTCGAGAAGGGCGACTTCGTTGGGCGTGCGGCGCTCCTTAGGGTTCAAGAGCGTGGTCCGGCCCAACGGCTGGTCGGGTTCGAAATGGTGGGGCGCGGTATTCCCCGGGCTGGCTGCCCCGTCGAGAGCGTCGGACGGCAAGTTGGGCGAGTCACCAGCGGAAGCTACGTGCCAACGTTGGACCGCAATCTTGGCATGGCGTACGTCGAGCCGACCTTGACAAGTGTCGGGCAACCTCTCGACGTGATGATACGGGAGCGGACGGTCGAGGCAAAGGTTGTGAAGATGCCCTTCTACCGTCGGAAGAAACACGCAGGGTGAGTTGATTGCTGACCGTGGGAATTGATGCCGTCGAAATCGTGCGAATCGGGCTTGTTTACGAGCGCCATGGCGAGCGCTTTCTCGCTCGGGTGTACAGTGATCGAGAAGCGGAGCGCTATCGGGGTCGCGTAAACGAGCTAGCCGGTCGCTTTGCCGCTAAAGAGGCGGTCTCGAAGGCTCTGGGGACGGGACTTCGAGGCATCCGGTGGCGGGAAATGGAGATCCTTCCCGATACACGCGGGAAGCCCCTTGTTTTCCTTTCCGGTCGCGCGGCCGAGCGAGCCAGCGAGCTGGGTCTTCACGAGTTTGCCGTGAGTATCACCCACACGAACGAGCTTGCGATGGCCTTCGTCGTCGCCCAATGATTCGCGGCAGGTCATGACGCCCGCCGATAGCTTCCTTCCGTTGCCGTGGCAGAAACCTAACCAAGAGTGAATCGATGAAGAAAGTCGTAACCGTCGAGGAGATGCGGGGGCTAGAGCGTGACGCTGAACGGCGTGGCCTGCCCGGGCCAGCGCTCATGGAGAACGCCGGTCGAGCTGTCTCCGACGTCATCACCAATCGTTATCCTCCCGCACGGGGGCGCCAGGTTTTTGTCCTGATTGGGCCCGGCAACAATGGTGGCGACGGTTTAGTCGTGGCCCGTCATCTGAGCGATAATGGCTTCAGAGTGGCGACTTATTGGATCAATCGTCCCCTCGGAGACGATGCCAAGGTCGACCTTCTTCGCCAGCGCGGCGTTCCTTTGTTCAGTCAGTCCGACGATCCCAATTTAGCAATGTTCGACGTCCGCCTGGAGTCAGCCGACCTTATCGTCGATGCGATCCTCGGAACCGGTCGGGCCCGACCGGTGATCGGTGTGCTCGCCGACATTCTCGACCGCGTGAATGCGCGTTCGGGAACGTCGCCCTTAGTCGCGGTCGATTTACCGACCGGCGTCAACGCAGATACCGGCGATGTCGACCCGCACACCCTGAACGCCGATCTGACGATTACATTAGCTGAGCCGAAGCGTGGATTGGTTCTCGGGGAAGCGGTGAACAAAGTCGGCGAGCTGGTGGTCGCCGACATCGGAATCCCAGACGTCTTGGCTTCCTTGATTCCGGTTAACTTTCCGGACGCGCACGACGTCGCCCCACTCTTACCGATCCGGCTAGCTAGCGGTAACAAAGGGACGTTCGGCCGCGTTCTGGCCGTGGTTGGGTCGGAACTGTATACCGGCGCTCCGGTGTTCGTCGCGAAAGGGGCGGAGCGCATTGGCGCCGGTCTGGTGACGATCAGTTGCCCCGCGACTGTCCGGTCGAACATTGCCGCCCACACCCTCGAAAGCACGTTCTTGCCGTTGCCGGATTCGGGAGCAGGGCGCTTTGGTCCCGAGTCGCTCGCGCCCTTACGCGAGGCGCTGAAAGACTACACAGCTTTTGCCGTCGGTCCGGGACTCGGTCGAAACCCCGAGACCGCGACCTTTCTTGTTGCACTTCTCGGCGAGCTTCGTTCGCTCGATCGACCGGTCCTCCTCGATGCCGATGCCTTGACATTGCTCGGTCAACACCCGGACTGGTGGCACCTATTGCCCAGACGTGCGGTCCTCACCCCGCACCCGGGGGAAATGGCTCGCCTGCTCGGCGGACCGGTGCCCCGAGACCGAATTGACGCGGCCGTCGACTCGGCTAAAGCGTGGTCCACAAACCTCGTGCTCAAGGGAGCCTACACGGTGGTCGCCCAGCAAGACGGACCTGCCTCCGTCTTGCCGTTCGCCAATCCAGCGTTGGCCAGCGCGGGGACCGGTGACGTTCTTGCCGGTGCTATCCTCGGATTGCTGGCCCAAGGGTTGTCGCCCGCGGCTGCCGCGTTAGCCGGAGCTTTCGTCCACGGTATGGCCGGCTCGCTCTTGCGCGAGCGATTCGGCCCGGCCGGCGGCCTTGCGAGCAATCTGGTTGACCTTTTGCCCAATGCATTGAATAGACTCAAGCAAACGGGCTCTTGAACGTTGTCGAATCGGTCGAAAGGATGGTAAAATCCGACCACAGAAAGGAGGAGCGTCATCAACGACAACATCAACTGGCGGCGACACCGCACCGCGTGCCCGAAT
The DNA here is from genome assembly GCA_035534155.1 of Chloroflexota bacterium. GTDB lineage: Bacteria > Chloroflexota > UBA6077 > FW602-bin22 > CADDYW01 > JAJPIK01. The sequence continues at coordinate 15,342 of DATLSK010000099.1, forward strand.
TACCGAGAGGACTGGAACGTCGAAGAAGGACTGTACCGGTGCATCTGCCTGCTCGACACGCCACCGGAAACTCGCGACGAACAGGACCTTTGCATGAAGAGTCGACACGGTTGTTGGCGCTTTAAAAAGAAGGCTGCAAAAGCCAGCTAGTCCTCCGCTCGCGCTGGATTGAAACTTGCCTAATACGTCCCCCGACGGCTATGAGTTTCAACCAGAATCCGCAAAGCTCAAAATCAATACCTGCCCTTCGGATCGCGGTAGTTGCGCCGCTCTATGAGCGAATCCCGCCTGCCCGCTATGGAGGCACTGAACGGGTAGTATCCTACCTGGTCGAGGAGCTCGTGCGTCGCGGTCACGACGTGACCCTTTTTGCTACCAGCGACTCGGAGACGTCGGCGAAACTCGTCGGGATCTGCCCGGAAGGCTTGAATGGCGCGCCCCGCCTTGCCGATCCGTTGGCTTTTCACTTCCTGCAGCTCGGTCTCGTCTTTCAACGCACCCACGACTTTGACCTGATTCACTCGCACTGCGACTTTCGGGCAGTACCTTTTGCCTCATTGATCACTGTCCCGTTGGTTTCAACCAGTCACAATCGACTCGACTCGCCGGAAGCGCACGCGCTGATCACAACCTATCCAGAATCGATTATCAGCGTGTTGAGCGTAAGCCAAAAGCGACAGCTACCGGCTGGACGTTGTCTAGGAGTAACCTACAATGGGATTCCCGTCGACGAGTTTCCTTTCGAACCAAGTCCCGGCCAATACCTCGCGTTCGTAGGCCGCATGTCGCCGGAAAAAGGACCATTGGAAGCAATCGAAGTGGCCGAGCAAAGCGGCATCCCCCTCAAGCTAGCCGGACGAATCAATCAATGGGAGCGCGAATACTTCGATACCTATTTGCGGCCCAGAATTCGTCCGCCTTTCATCGAATTCGTTGGCGAACTGGCTGAGCAAGAGAAGCGTGATTTTCTCGGTCAGGCCAAGGCGCTCCTCTTTCCGATTCAGTGGCCGGAACCATTTGGGCTCACCGTGGTCGAGGCGATGGCAACTGGCACCCCGGTTCTCGCCTTCCCGAACGGTGCAATGCCTGAGATCGTCATCCCCGGAGTTTCTGGATTCCTTTGCCCCGACGTCGACGCCATGGTCCGGCGCGTGAACGACCTGGACCAGCTTAATCGCCAGGCCTGCCGCGATTGGGTCGCTCTGAACTTTTCGGTTCGAGCGATGGTCGACCGTTACGAAGCGGTCTACCAGCAGATAACCGCCACGCCGCGGGGTGAGTCCGACGCAACCCGCGCCAAATCTAAC
>DATLSK010000100.1:0-27953 GCA_035534155.1 Chloroflexota bacterium
GACGCTGCCCGTTCGCGATCCGGCCGATCCATGGCCGAAAAGCTGGCCGGAGAGTTGCTGGATGCCGCCCATGGAACGGGCGCAACGATCAAGCGACGTGAAGATACCCACCGCATGGCGGAGGCAAACAAAGCCTTTGCACACTATCGGTGGTAATCCCGCGTTTCCGGTCTTCAGATGAATAGAGGGGTACCCCCGATTCCCTGAACCGGAGAGGATTGCGGTCGCGCAATCCTGACCGAGACGTCTTGCGATGCACTAGGGCTAGCCGATCAGACGGCTACCGAGGGCCGGAGCGACCTGCGTGCGCAGTCCATTGGACTCCCGGTTCCTTTCGTTCGAAGCTCAGTGAACTGTCGACTCACGAAGGTTGCAAACCGAGGTTGCGTACCGGCTGCCTCGCTAGCTGGAGAAGTGGATGCCAAGAGAAGTACCTCTCGAACTAACCCGTAATATCGGGATTATTGCACACATCGATGCGGGCAAAACAACCACCACCGAACGTGTCTTGTACTACACCGGTTTGATCCATCAAATGGGTGAAGTTCACGAAGGCACGGCGGTTATGGACTGGATGGAGCAGGAACGCGAGCGAGGGATTACGATCACCGCCGCTGCGACGACCTGCAACTGGGATGGTCACCGCATCAACATCATCGACACCCCTGGTCACGTCGACTTTACGGTCGAAGTCGAACGCAGCTTACGCGTTCTGGACGGCGGCGTCGTCGTCTTCGACGCGGTAGCCGGTGTCGAACCACAATCGGAAACGGTCTGGCACCAAGCCGACCGCTACAGCGTGCCCCGCATTTGCTTCGTCAATAAGATGGACCGAACCGGCGCCAACTTCTGGCGGACGATCGAAATGATCAAAGACCGCCTGGGGGCCCGACCAGCGGTGGTTCAGCTCCCAATGGGCGAAGAGGCGGCGTTCCAGGGCGTCATTGACTTGTTGACGCGCCAAGCGCTGTATTACACCGATGTGCTTGGAGCGACGCCACAGGTTGGACCGATTCCAACCGAACTCGCGGAAGAGTCCGAAACCCAACGCCAGAAACTGGTCGAGCTGGTCGCCGAAACGAGCGATGAGCTCATGATTAAGTACCTCGAAGGCGAAGAGCTCACGGTCGACGAAATCATCGCGGGTCTGCGAGCCGCGACAATCGCCGGTCGTCTGGTGCCGATCTTGTGTGGCACGGCACTGCGCAACAAGGGCATTCAACCGTTGCTCGACGGAGTGATCCGTTACCTGCCGTCGCCACTGGACATTCCGCCGATCAAAGGGGTCGAGCCTCGGACCGAACAGGAACTCGTGCGCACCGCCAGCGACAGTGAGCCTTTTTCGGCGCTGGCCTTCAAGATCGTGGCTGATCCATTCGTCGGTCGGCTAGCGTACATTCGAGTCTACTCCGGCACTTTGAACGCTGGCTCCTACGTGCTCAATTCGACGAAAAACCAGCGCGAACGCATCGGCCGTCTGCTCCGCATGCATGCGAATAAGCGCGAAGAAATTGGCCACGTCGGGGCGGGCGATATTTGCGCGGTCGTCGGGCTGAAAAATACCTTCACCGGTGACACGCTTTCCGATACCGATAATCCGGTGCTTCTGGAATCGATCCGATTCCCAGAGCCGGTCATCTCGGTGGCTATCGAGCCCAAGACGAAGGCCGATCAGGACAAAATGGGCCTGGCGCTGGGTCGCCTTTCCGAAGAAGACCCGACCTTCCGCATCCGGACCGATACGGATTCTGGCCAGACAATCATCTCGGGCATGGGCGAGCTCCACCTCGAGGTGATCGTCGACCGCATGCTCCGAGAATTTCGTGTTGAGGCCAACATCGGCAATCCGCAGGTGGCCTATCGCGAAACCATCACGCAGACGGCTGAAGCCGAAGGGCGCTTCGTCCGTCAAACGGGTGGTCGCGGTCAATACGGTGACTGTTATTTGCGAGTCGAACCGCTCGGACCAAGTGGTGGCTTCGAGTTTCTCAATGAGGTCGTCGGCGGGTCGATTCCGAAGGAGTACATCCCGGCCATTCAGGAAGGGGTGCGCGAAGCTCTGGAGTCTGGCATCGTGGCCGGCTATCCGATGGTCGGCGTTCGCGTGGCCGTATACGACGGCTCGTACCACGCCGTCGACTCAAGCGAAATAGCCTTCAAAATCGCTGGCTCGATGGCATTCAAGACCGCGACTCAGCGCGCCCACCCGATTTTGCTCGAGCCGATCATGCGGGTCGAAGTGAATGCTCCCGACGAAAACCTTGGCGACGTCATGGGCGACCTGAGCTCACGCCGCGGGCACATCGTCGGCATTGAAGCACGAACGACCATGCAAATTGTCCGAGCACTTGTTCCGCTCGCCCATATGTTTGGTTACTCTACCGACTTGCGCTCCAAGACGCAGGGACGCGCAAGCTACTCGATGGAGTTCTCCCACTATCAGGAGGCTCCGCAGTCAGTCGTGGAAAGCGTCACGGCTCGCAGCCGCGCTTGAGCGGCGGATAAGTAACAAGGAGAGACTTCTGAATGGCCAAGAAGCGATTTGAGCGGACGAAGCCGCATTTGAATGTGGGAACGATTGGGCACATTGACCATGGGAAGACGTCGTTGACGGCGGCGATCACCAAGGTCCTGGCGTTGAAGGGGGAAGCGGAGTTTCGGGCATTCGACTCGATTGACAACGCGCCCGAGGAGCGAGCGCGGGGGATCACGATTGCGATTGCCCACGTTGAGTATGAGACCGAGCATCGGCATTATGCGCACGTGGACTGTCCGGGGCACGCCGACTACATCAAGAACATGATCACCGGCGCGGCCCAGATGGATGGGGCGATCCTGGTGGTGGCGGCGCCGGATGGGCCGATGCCCCAGACCCGCGAGCACATTCTCCTGGCGCGCCAGGTGGAAGTGCCCTTCATCGTCGTGTTCTTGAACAAAGTCGACATGATGGATGACCCGGAGCTCCTGGAGCTGGTCGAGATGGAGATGCGCGAACTGCTCTCCAAGTACGGGTTCCCCGGCGACGACATTCCGATCGTGCGCGGCTCGGCGCTGAAGGTGCTGGAGTCGACCTCGACCGATGCCAACGCCCCGGAGTACCAGTGCATCCACGAGCTGATGGCGGCGGTGGATAGCTACATTCCGACCCCCCAGCGGGCCACCGATAAGCCGTTCTTGATGCCAATCGAAGACGTCTTTGGGATCAAGGGGCGGGGGACGGTGGTGACCGGTCGGGTCGAGCGGGGCCAGGTGAAGGCCAGCGAGGACGTGGAGATCATCGGGATGGCCCGACCAACCCGCAAGGTGGTGGTGACCGGGGTGGAGATGTTCCGCAAGACGCTCGATTCGGGCATCGCGGGGGACAACATCGGCTGCTTGCTACGCGGGATTGAGCGCGAGGACGTGGAGCGAGGGCAGGTGCTGGCGAAGCCGGGCTCGATCACCCCGCACACCACGTTCGAAGCGACGGTCTACGTGCTCTCGAAGGATGAGGGGGGACGCCATACGCCGTTCTTCAACGGCTACCGACCCCAGTTCTACTTTCGCACGACCGACGTGACCGGCTCGGTCCAACTGCCATCGGGCGTTGAGATGGTCATGCCCGGCGACAACACCAACCTGGCCATCGAGCTGATCGTGCCGGTTGCCCTCGAAGAGGGCTTGCGCTTCGCAATTCGCGAAGGCGGCCGCACCGTCGGCGCGGGCGTCGTCACCAAAATCCTGAAATAATGCTCGACCACGAAGAGGGACTTGAAGTTCATTTCAGGCCTCCTGAGTGAGAGCACGGTGGAGGAAAGGGCCAAAACGTAAAGCTGGCCCTTTCCGTTTGCAATAACAGCGACCAGCCGGCCGAGGTAGGTCGATCGCCCGGCTGAGGAGTGAAATCGAACGTGCCAAAACAACGCATTCGCATTCGACTGAAAGCTTACGATCATAGAATCCTTGACCAATCGGCAGCGCAAATCGTCGACACGGCCGAGCGCATGGGCGCACGGGTCGCCGGCCCTGTACCACTTCCGACCCAGATCGAAAAGTTCTGTGTCATTCGCTCGCCTCACGTCGACAAGGACTCACGCGAACAATTCGAGATTCGCACCCACAAGCGGCTCATCGATATCGTTGAGCCCACGCCCAAGACCGTAAACGCGCTCATGGGCTTAACGTTGCCGGCTGGGGTCGACATCGAAATCAAACTGTAGGTGACAGATGCTACCAGTGATCCTTGGCCGCAAGCGCGGCATGGCAACGGTCTTCACCCCCGAAGGCACTGCCGTCGCTGTCACCGTCGTTGAGGCCGGTCCCTGCTATGTGACGCAGGTCCGAACGCCTGACCACGACGGGTACAGCGCGATCCAACTGGGCTTCGAAGAGGCCAAGCGGCTTACCAAGCCGGAACGCGGGCACTTGAAGGCTTTGCCTTCACTGCGCCACTTGCGCGAATTTCGGGTTCAACCCGAGGGGGTACCCGCGGTTGGAGATAAAATCGACGTCAGTGCGTTCACACCGGGGGAGCGCATCGACGTCGTCGGAACATCGAAAGGCAAGGGCTTTGCTGGCGTCGTCAAGCGCCACCACTTCAAGGGTGGACCAAAGACCCACGGCCAGTCCGATCGACTCCGAGCGCCAGGCTCAATTGGTGCTACCACGACACCCGGTCGCGTCTTAAAAGGTATGCGCATGGCGGGGCACATGGGAGCCCGCCGGGTAACGACGAAGAACCTTCGAGTGGTTCGCGCCGAACCCGAGCGAAACCTGCTCCTGATCGCCGGCGCGATCCCGGGGCCGACCAGCGGCCTCGTTATCATTCGCAAGAGTTCCTTGCCGAAGTAAAACCGCCCCTCCGACGAGAGGCACCGATTACGCTGGTGGACATGGGAAGGTCCAGGATGACCCGGACCTTCCCATGTCCACCAGCGTAACCAAACTTCGACAACAATTGCGACAATCGAACTTGCCGAGGAAATCCTTGAGCATCGGCTCGGATTCCTGTATAATTGACACTTGTGGCCATCGTTTGCCGTGCCACCGACGCGATGTAATCGGTGCGGTGATCGAGCTGTGCCCTGAGGAGTACAGCGGTGGAACTACCTGTTTACAATCTCGCCGGCGAAGAAGTCGGCCGAACTGAACTAGATGAAACCGTTTTCGGTCAGCCGTTCAATGAGCCGTTGGTTCATCAGGCCATTGTTCGATACCTCGCGAATCAACGCGTTGGCACGCACGATACGCTGCGACGGGGCGAAGTCGCGGGGGGAGGCAAGAAGCCGTGGAAGCAGAAGGGAACGGGCCGCGCCCGTCAAGGAAGCACGCGCGCTCCGCACTGGCGGGGTGGTGGCGTGGTCTTCGGACCGCACCCGCGCGACTATCGCTTGGACATGCCAGTCAAAATGCGGCGTCAAGCGATGCGCAGCATCTTATCGCAGCGCGTTCGTGAAAACGGCTTGCGATTGATCGAAGCGTTCGACCTCGAGCAGCCACGCACAAAAGATGTGGTGGCGTTACTCGACGCGCTTCGTATCGAAGGGAGATCCTTACTCGTCACACCCGAGCTAAATCGGAACGTCTATCTGTCGGCACGGAATCTACCGACCACCGAAACAACGTTTGCCGATCAGCTGAATGTGTACGACGTGGTTCTTCATCCCGTCTTGATGCTTCCGGTTGAAGCGATTCGCCGGCTGGAGCAAAGGCTCGCCTTACCGGCCAAATCCTAAAACAACCCGCCGGTACGTTTCGTACCTGGCGGGTTTTCATTCCGACGGCACCGTCAATACGACGGGGCTCAGGGTAACCGGGCGCTGACTCCCGCCGCATGGGACAATCGCACCGATGCCCCGAAAGATCGGTTCGAAAGAGCACGAGGACGAAAGACATGGAATTATACGACGTGCTGCGTCGGCCACTGATAACCGAAAAAAATACCTTGATCGGCGAGCAAAACAAGTACAGCTTCGAAGTCGCCGTCGCGGCGAATAAGCCGATGGTCCGGCGCGCCGTCGAGACCTTGTTCAAGGTTGACGTCACCGACGTCAACGTCAGTCGAGTGCATGGTAAAATGCGCCGCGTCGGAAAAAACCGAGGCATGACCCGCGGCTGGAAGAAAGCGATTGTTACGCTCAAACCAGGCCAGCGGCTCGAAGTGTTCGGCAGCGCCTAATTCGACCGAGAGAGGAACGACCAATGCCGATTAAAGCATACAAGCCGACGTCCCCCGGTCGACGGGGGATGACTGCCTATACGTTCGAAGAAGTCACCAAGAAGAAGCCAGAAAAGTCACTGACCGAGGCATTGCCCCGCAACTCTGGTCGAAACAACCAAGGCAAGATCACCACTCGGCACCGCGGCGGTGGCGCGAAGCGCGCCTACCGGATTATTGACTTCAAACGCACACTGCGCGGCGTTCCCGCGGAAGTCACCGCGATTGAGTACGATCCGAACCGGTCAGCGCGCATCGCCCTCTTGCAATACGAGAACGGCGAAAAGCGATACATTCTCGCTCCGGTGGGCATGGCCGTTGGCCAGAAGGTTTCCGCCGGCCCCGAAGCGGAGCTCAATCCAGGGTGTGCATTGCCCCTCGGAAACATTCCCCCTGGCACGACGGTTCATAACGTGGAACTGTTCCCGGGACGCGGCGGCCAAATCGTCCGGAGTGCCGGCGTCGGCGCCCAGCTCATGGCCAGGGACGGTGACTACGTCCTCTTGCGTCTACCGTCGGGCGAAGAACGACGCTTTCACGCCCACTGTTACGCGACGATCGGCCAGGTCGGAAACGTCGAGCACGAAAACATTAACCTGGGCAAGGCCGGACGCAAACGCCGTATGGGCTGGCGTCCAACCGTTCGTGGTTCAGCAATGACCCCGCGCGACCATCCCCATGGTGGTGGCGAAGGGAAAGCACCCGTCGGTCTACCAGGCCCGAAAACGCCCTGGGGCAAGCCCGCAATGGGTTTCCGAACCCGCAAAGGAAACAAGAATAGCTCCCGCTTCATCGTGCGGCGGCGGAAATAAGGAGGATCGATGACACGTTCGGCGAAAAAGGGCCCGTACGTCGACGTCGGTTTGCTGACGAAAGTAGAAACTCTCAACCGCGCCGGCGAAAAGCGGATCCTGAAAACCTGGTCACGGGATTCGACGATCTTTCCCCAAATGGTTGGACATACCATCGGGGTGCACGACGGACGACGTCACGTACCCATTTACGTGACCGAGAATATGGTCGGTCACAAGCTCGGTGAGTTTGCACCGACCCGGCATTTCCGAGGACACGGGGCCGGCAAATCCGCGGAGCGGGCTACTACGGTCAAGAAGTAAGAAACTACTCGACCAGGCCGGGGCATCTGGTGAGTTTCTACCCCCTGGTTGTTCGAGGTCGGGTCGCAGGGAATCGGTGCGAATCCGCTCCCTGACTCTGGAAAAGCGAGACAGAAGAACGATGGAAGCACGAGCAATTGGTAAATACGTTGGTGTCTCGCCACGAAAAGTACGACTGGTCGCGGAAACCGTCCGTGGTAAACCGGTCAAGCGCGCCTTGGCGCTCCTGCAGTTCACGCCCAACAAAGGCGCGATCTTCGTTCGCCAGGTGATCGCATCGGCCGCGGCAAACGCCGAAAACAACCACGCATTGGACGTCGATTCGCTCTACGTATCGCGAATTTACGTCGATGAAGGTCCGACCCAGAAGCGGTTTCGCCCTCGGGCACACGGGCGCGTTAGCCCTTTGCTCAAGCGGTCGAGCCACGTAACGGCTGTCGTGGCGGAGAAGGAGGATTTCTAAGTGGGCCAAAAGGTCCATCCCGTCGGTTTCCGACTGGGAGTCGTCAAAGACTGGGAAGCGCATTGGTTCGCCGAGAAGGACTATACCCGCCTTCTCCACGAGGATATCGCCCTGCGCAAGATGATCATGCAACAGCTTGCCGACGCAAGCGTGGCAAAGATCGAAATCGAACGCTCGGCAAATCAGCTAGTGATTACGATTCACACCGCGAAGCCCGGAATCGTGATCGGCCGAAATGGCGCCAAGGTTGAAGAGCTGCGACATCGGCTCGAAGAGAAAACCGTCAAAAAAGTCCGCGTGAACATCAGCGAAATCCGTCAGCCCGAGCTTGATGCCACCCTCGTCGCACGCAGCATTGCCGAACAACTACAGCGGCGAGTGGCGTTCCGACGGGCGATGAAACAAGCGGTAACTCGCTCGGTCCAGCGTGGTGCCAAGGGAATCAAGGTGATCGTGTCAGGTCGACTCGGCGGCGCCGAGATGTCACGTCGCGAACGCGAGGTGTCGGGCAAGGTACCGTTACACACTTTGCGGGCCGACATCGACTTTGGCATTGCCGAAGCTCTGACGACCTTTGGCATCATCGGGGTTAAAGTCTGGATCTATAAGGGCGAGATTCTGCCGCGGCCGAAGGTTGCACCGCCGTCTGAAGCGCAAGCCGCTTCAGGACCAGCACCGGCGAAGACTCCGGCCCCCGCGTGAACGGAAGCGTCCACACCGAGGTAGTAATCGTATGTTAATGCCCAAACGAGTGAAGTATCGCAAAGTGCACCGCGGCCGAATGAAGGGACAAGCTCACCGCGGCACGACGCTCGCGTTCGGTGAATTTGGCCTTTCGACCGAAGAAGCGGGTTGGCTCGAGAGCAAGCAAATCGAGGCGGCCCGGCGTGCGATGACTCACCATATCAAGCGTGGTGGCCAGGTCTGGATCCGCGTTTTCCCAGACAAGCCGGTGACCGCGAAGCCTGCCGAAGTCCGCATGGGCGGCGGCAAAGGCGCACCAGACCACTGGGTCGCGGTCATCAAGCCCGGACGCATCTTGTTTGAGATTGGCGGCGTAACCGAAAAGGTCGCCGAGGAAGCGCTACGCTTGGCCAGCCACAAGCTGCCATTCAAGACACGCTTCATCCAAAAGCCAGCGGAAGCCGTTGGCGAACCAGAAGAAGTGGCTGCCGACTAGGTTACATGTCGCAAGTCGGCACGGCGATCGTCGGGGAATGCTCGAGACCCCTCGCCGAACGAACAGGTGGACGTGGAGCGCGAACAAACGGGACTCCACGTTTGAGCAATAGATGACTCGGGGACAACAGGAATGAAGGCACAAGAGGCTCATCAGCTCAGCGACGAGGAATTGCGCGAGCATCTGGCGGACGCGTATCAAGAGCTGTTCAACCTGCGCTTTCAAAAGGAAACGCGGGAGCTCGCAAACTTCGCCCGACTCGGACAGGTTCGCAAAGACATCGCGCGGATCAAAACGGTTCTGCGGGAACACGAGCTCGGATATACGTCGCCAGTTGGTAACGGCGCGAACGTCAAGGAGTAGAAACGAAGCATGGTTGCATCCAATCGCCCTACCAAGGTCGGGCGAATCGCCAGCAACAAAATGCAGAAGACGGTTGTCGTCGAATTCGACGTGGTGAAACAGCATCCACTCTATCACCGCCCGATTCGTCGCACGAACCGTCTCAAGGCGCACGACCAGAATAGCGAGTGCCAGGTTGGCGACGTCGTCCGAGTTGAGTTGACACGTCCGATCAGCAAAGAGAAGCACTGGCGCGTCGCCGAGATTTTGGAGCGAGGGAAAGGCCTGGCTCCAGTCGAGTAGCAACCAGCTATCGCGCGCTTCTGTCGTCATCGGTGACGGCGCGCGAGCGGCGCCCCTCTGACCTGATCCCGGTCCTTAACTGACCAGAAAGATCAGCGAGCAGGGTAGTCGTCACGACGGACCCGGCCTTTGCCTGCGGGAAAGGAAGGACACAGATGATTCAGCCACTATCGCGACTTAAAGTCGCCGACAATACGGGCGCGCGGGAAATCATGTGCATCCGCGTGCTCAATGGCTCTAACCGAAAAACCGCAGACATCGGTGACGTGATTGTTGCCGCGGTGAAAAATGCCGCGCCGGGTGGGTCCGTGAAAAAAGGGGACGTCGTCCACGCGGTCATCGTTCGCACGGCAAAAGAGCACAGCCGACCGGATGGCTCGTACATCCGCTTCGATGAGAATGCAGCGGTCATTCTGTCGGAGAAGAATAATCCGAAGGGCACCCGCATTTTTGGCCCCGTTGCTCGCGAATTGCGCGAGCGGAACTTCATGAAGATCATCTCGCTTGCTCCGGAGGTGCTCTAACTATGCACGTTCGTAGCGGAGACACGATCCTCGTCATCGCCGGCCGCGAACGAGGTAAGACCGGACAGATCACCCGGGTGGTACCGAAAGACGAACGCGTTATCGTAAGCGGCGTGAACCTCGTCAAGCGGCACATGAAGGCACGCCCAGGAATCGCGCAAGCCGGCATCGTTGAAAAAGAGGCGCCGTTACACGCGTCGAACGTGATGCTCCTGTGCCCGACGTGTAACAAACCGACGCGCATCGGTCATCGCGTGTACGAAGAAACCGGCGTCACGCGTAAAGAGCGCATCTGCAAACGTTGCGGTGAAGTCATTCCGGCTACCCGAAATGTCGGATAAAGGTTCCGAGCGATCGGAGGTCTCGAACCGGGGCGAGCGTGTTGGCTCACTTTCGTCGAGGCCTCTCAGTACGGCAAAGGAGGGGAATACGCCGGTATCCCCTCGCAAATACACCTGAGGAGATGGTATGGCTGTCGTGATGCGAGAACGGTTGCGGGACCTGTACCGCGAGCACATCGTACCGACGATGATGCGCGATTTCGGGTACACAAACCCCCTCCAGGTTCCGCATATCGAAAAAGTAGTTATCAACGTAGGACTGGGCGAAGCGATTCAAAACGGTCGAGCGATCGAGGCCGCATCAAAGGATCTGGCCGCGATTACCGGTCAGCGTCCGGTCGTGACGCGCGCGAAGAAATCCATTGCCGCCTTCAAGCTTCGCGAAGGCATGCCAATCGGCATCATGGTGACGTTACGCGGAGATCGGGCCTACGCCTTTATGGACAAGCTAGTAAACGTGGCGTTGCCTCGGGTACGTGACTTTACGGGCGTTTCGCCGAAATCCTTTGATGGACGGGGCAACTATACGCTCGGCGTCCGGGAGCAACTGATCTTTCCCGAACTCGAATACGACAAAGTCGACCGAGTCCGTGGAATGGAAGTATCGATCGTCACCAATGCCCGAACGGATGATGAATCACGCCGACTTTTGCAGTTGTTCGGCATGCCTTTTCGAGCAAGTTAAGGAGAACAATGGCCAAGACGTCTAAAGTCGCAAAAAGTCTGCGCCCAGCAAAATACGCCGTCCAAAACCACCATCGGTGCCATGTCTGTGGTCGCCCGCGCGCGTACATTCGGAAGTTTGGCCTGTGTCGCATTTGCTTCCGTCAACTGGCGCTCAAAGGTCAGCTACCCGGGGTGGTGAAGTCGAGTTGGTGAGCCAAGGCCGACGAGGAGATATATAATGTACTTGACTGATCCGGTTGCCGACATGCTCACCCGGATTCGCAACGCCTCGGGGTCGCACCATGAGTACGTCGACATCCCGGGGTCAAAGCTAAAGCGAAACATCGCTCAGATTCTGCGTGAGCAAGGTTTTATCCGAGATTTCGAAATCTTAAAAGACAGCAAGTACCCGACCCTTCGGGTACGCCTTCGCTATACGGGCAAACGCGAGCCGGTCATTGTCGGTATCAAGCGCGTGAGCAAGCCCGGCCAACGCATCTACCGGGGCGCCACGACCATGCCACGTGTCCTCGGCGGAATGGGGATCGCGATCGTTAGCACTCCCCGCGGGCTGATGACGGAACGACAGGCGCGCCTGGGGAACGTCGGCGGCGAAGTGCTCTGCTACGTCTGGTAGGAGATACACATGTCGAGAATTGGGCGGATGCCGATTCCCGTTCCCGCCGGGGTCAAGGTACAAATTGACGGGCACAAAGTCCAGGTCGAAGGACCCCGCGGGGCGCTATCCCGAGAGATTCATCCCGCGATGAATCTCGAGCTACAAGATGGAACCCTACTGGTACGGCGCCCAAGTGACAGCAACCAGCACCGTGCCTTACACGGCTTGACCCGAGCGCTGGTCGCAAATATGGTCACCGGTGTACATACTGGCTTTACGAAGACAATCGAGATCACGGGCGTGGGTTATCGAGCCGCCAAACAGGGAGACAAGATTGTCTTCCAGCTTGGCTATTCTCACCCGGTCGAGCTCGTGCCGCCACCCGGTATCCAAATCGGCACCATTGAGACTTTCACGCCGACCCAAGCGAATGAATGGTTGTCGACACGATTCGCCGTGATTGGAAACGACAAGGAACTCGTCGGGGCAGTCGCGGCAAAAATCCGCATGTTCCGCGAAGTCGAACCATACAAGGGCAAGGGCATTCGGTACAAGGGCGAAATCGTTCGCCGCAAAGCCGGCAAGGCCGCTGGTAAGGGTAAGTCCGCGAAGTAAATAAGGATTCGGATAGATGGCAAAATTAACATCCCAACAGCAGCGGGTCCGTCGGCATCACCGAGTCCGTCGTAAGGTCGCCGGAACAACGGTGCGACCGCGGCTGGCGGTATATCGCAGTGAAGAACATATTTACGCTCAAATCATTGACGACACCACCCGGCGCACTCTCACCGCCGCCTCGACTCTCGAACCGGCCATCCGCGATGAGGTGACGGGCAAGACGAAGGTAGCTCAAGCTCGCCTGGTTGGGGCGCTGATTGGCGAACGAGCCCGGGCGCTGGGCATCGATAAAGTCGTCTTCGATCGAGGTGGTTTCCTGTATCACGGCCGAGTTCAGGAACTCGCGAACGCGGCGCGCGAATCAGGTTTGCAATTCTGAACAGGAGGAAGCATGCCACGAGTTGACGCCGCGACACTGAACCTCGATGAAAAAGTGGTCAGTGTAAACCGGGTCGCGAAGGTAGTAAAAGGTGGTCGTCGGTTTAGCTTCAGCGCCCTCGTGGTCGTTGGCGACACCGCCGGTCACGTTGGGGTTGGACTTGGCAAGGCCAATGAGGTACCGGACGCGATACGCAAGGCAGCCGAGGCTGGTCGGAAGAATCTAATGCTCGTCCCGATGAGCGGGACGACGATCCCTCACGAGGTCACCGCTCGTTTCGGCGCATCGCAAGTACTGCTTAAGCCAGCCTCGCCTGGTACCGGCGTCATCGCCGGCGGAGCGGTCCGAGCGATTATCGAAGCCGCGGGCATTCAAGACATCTTGACAAAATCACTGGGAAGCGCCAATCCGATCAATGTCGCTCGGGCAACGATGGAAGGGCTAGCCGCCATCAGGCAGCCCAGTATCGAAGCCGAGCGACGTGGCGTGCCATTACACGTTAAAGTTCTCCCGCCGGCGCCTCGCATGGCAGTCCGCGCACCCGAGCCTCGAACCGCCGAACGGGCCGGTGCTCAGCGGCGCGGCCGCGGGGGACGAACTGGTGGCGGCCGTGGTACTGGCGGGCGCGGTGGGTCGGCACCCGCGCCAACGAGTTAGGGGAGTTAATAGGATGGCCCAAATTCGTCTGACATTAGATAGAAGCAGCATCGGTCATCCCCGTGACCAGAAAGCCACGGTGCGCGCCTTAGGCCTGCACCGCATGCACCAAACGATCATTATTCCAGACAATCCGTCGATTCGGGGGATGATTCATAAGGTGCGCCATCTGGTCCGGGCCGAAGTAATCGACGAAACCGGAGCAGAACAACCATGAGCATTTCACTCAACGATCTGCATCCCGCCCCCGGTTCCCGACCCAGCCGACGACGGCTCGGTCGAGGCCAAGGTTCTGGTCGTGGTAAGACCTCGGGCAAAGGGACAAAAGGACAGAAAGCGCGTGCTGGCGCGCATATGCCACGCTTCTTTGAAGGTGGCCAAAACGCTCTGGTGCACCGTATGCCGGTTCGCCGCGGCCTGCGGTTCCGTCAAGGGCCGCACATCAAGCCGACGACGGTTAACTTGCGTCAATTAGACACCTTCGCTGCGGATGAAACGGTCGATCTGGAAGCCCTGATCGCCGCGAAAATGGTGGGAAAGAACGTTCGGCAAGTAAAGATTCTCGCCGACGGAGAGCTGACTCACCCGTTAACCGTAGCGGCATTCCAGTTCTCCGCTACCGCGAAGTCCAAAATTGAAGCGGCCGGTGGCCAGGCTGTGGTAGTAGGCGGAACACAAACCCAGGAGAGCTGACCATGCTCCAAGCTTTGAAACGGGCGCTGCAACTGCCCGATCTGCGGAATAAGTTAATATTTACATTTGCAATGCTGGTTGTCTTCCGGATTGTCGCGCATATTCCGGTGCCCGGCGTTGATCCCGCCCGACTGGCTCAGCTGTTCCAAACGAACCAGTTAATGGGTATGCTCAACCTGTTCTCGGGCGGCTCGATGACAACATTCTCGATTGCCGCCATGGGTGTGTATCCGTATATCACGGCGCAGATCATCATGCAGCTTCTCGGCAGCACCATCCCTAGCTTGGAGGAACTTGGCCGCGAAGGCGAAATGGGTCGGCAGAAGCTAAATCAATACGTCAATTATTTGACGGTACCACTGGCAGCGCTCCAGGCGTACGGCACCGGAGTGCTCCTCAGTAGCCAGGGCATTCTCGCCAACTTTGGCCTGTTTGGTCCTTCGCCGCTGCAAACGTTAGCTTTAGTCGCATCCATGACCGCCGGAACAGTCTTCTTGGTTTGGGTCGGCGAGCTGATCACGGAAAACGGCATTGGTAACGGAGTCTCAATCATTATCTTTGCCGGCATCGTCTCTCGATTGCCGCAATTGGTCGGCCAATCGTTGATCGGCGGCGGTAACTACTTTGCCGTCGCTGTCTTCGCCGTTCTGGGTGTCCTAACGGTCGCGGCGATTACGGTGGTCCAGGAAGCACAGCGTCGGATTCCGGTTCAGTATGCCAAACGCATTCGAGGCAATCGAATGTATGGCGGCCAGTCAACGCACATTCCGCTGCGGGTAAACTCGGCAGGGATGATCCCGCTGATCTTCGCCATGTCGATCATGCTTCTGCCAGGCACGATCGCCAGTTACTTCGCGGTGGCGCCCGGCCTTGTTGGCCAGGTCGCGTCATGGATTCGCGACACGTTCAACGCTACCGGCGCAATCTACTGGGCCTGCTACTTCTTACTCGTGGTTATGTTCACTTTCTTCTATACGATGGTGATTTTCCAACAGCAGAACCTGGCGGAGAACTTGCAGAAGTATGGGGGATTCATTCCGGGCATACGCCCTGGGCGGCCAACATCGGACTATTTGAACCGCGTCCTGTTTCGGATTACGATCCTTGGCGCGGTGTTCCTCGGCGTGATCGCGATCTTACCGTTCTTCGCCCAAGGCATCAGCACAACTCTGATCTTGAGCAGCACGGGCCTTCTGATCGTCGTCGGGGTTGTCTTAGACACGATGAAGCAGCTCGAAGCGCAGTTGATGATGCGGAACTACGAAGGATTCATCAAGTAGCGTGGCCATCTTGAACACGCATTCCCAATCCAAGTCGTTGGCCCAATATGCCCGGTCTGCCGACCGGGCAGGGACCAGTCGATGATCATCGTGATGCTTGGCCCACCCGGCGCTGGCAAAGGTACCCAATGCGACTTACTCAGCGAAAAGCTCGGATTACCCCACGTGGCGACCGGTGATCTCTTGCGCGAAGCGATCGCCCGAGGCACGCCGTTGGGGCAACTTGCCCAACCATTCATCGACCGAGGTGAGCTCGTACCGGACGAAGTGATGATTCGCATTATCGACGAATGGCTCGAGAAACCTGGCCACGAAACCGGTTTCATTCTGGACGGGTTCCCTCGTACGGTCAGTCAGGCCCGTGCCCTCGATCAATCACTTGCTCGCACCGGACAGAAGGTGGATCACGTCGTATACTTGCGCGTTCCCGTCGAAGAATTGCTCGAACGAATAGCGGAACGGTTCGTCTGTCCAAACTGTGGCGCGACGTATCATCAACGGACCTCGCCACCCCAAACCGGTGGTCATTGTGACGTTTGCGGCTCAACGCTCTATCAGCGTGCAGACGACCGTCGTGACGTCGCTGAACGACGCATGGCTGTGTACTCGGCTCAAACCGCGCCGGTGATAGACTATTACCAGCATCACGGTATCCTGCGCGAAATAGACGGCGAGCAATCCGTTTCCGACGTCTTCGACGACGAACTCGCAGCGCTCCTCGCGCCCACGGTCGAGAACTCTTAGGAATGGCGATTCAGCTCAAGTCCGCCCATGAAATCGCAATCATGCGCCAAGCAGGAAGAATCGTGGCGATCACGTTACTCGAGCTACAGGACAAGTTGCGACCTGGACTATCGACGGCCGAACTCGACCGAGTGGCCGAACAGACCGTGACCGCACTCGGTGCCAAGCCTGTTTTCAAGGGCTATCATGGCTACCCGGCCAGCATTTGTACGTCGATCAACGACGAAATCGTGCACGGTATCCCGAACGCCGAACGTATCCTTCGCGAGGGAGACATTGTCAGCATCGATTTTGGGGCGCTTTACCAAGGATACGTGGGCGATGCTGCGATCACGGTTGGCGTAGGTACGATCAGCGACACGGCACAAACGCTTCTTGACGTCACACGTGCCGCCCTCGCGGCGGGGATCGCTCAGGCGAGAGCCGGGAACCATCTATCCGACGTGTCGCATGCCGTTGAAGCCTACGCCACGAAGTTCAAGATGGCGGTCGTTCGGCAGTACGTCGGACATGGTGTTGGCCGCACGATGCACGAGCCTCCGCAAGTGCCAAACTTCGGGCCGCCGCATCAAGGACCGCTTCTCCAGGTCGGAATGACATTTGCGGTCGAGCCGATGTTGAACACCGGAACCGAGGAAACTATGGTCCGTCCCGATCAATGGACGGTTGTCACGAAAGACGGAGGTCTTTCAGCGCACTTCGAACACACCATCGCGGTGACCGACGATGCGCCCGAAATACTCACTTTGCCGTGACTCTCGGCCACGGTAGTGATGGGTACGGAGTCGGCCGTTGCGTCCTTTTACCGCGCGATACGTTGGAACAGTGATCAACACGCCGCCAGAGTTGTACGGAGAGAATCAAAGACAGGAGAACAATGCCGAAACAAGAAGCAATTGAAGTCGAAGGAAAAGTCAACGAAGCGCTGCCGAACGCGATGTTTCGAGTGGAGCTGGCCAACGGCCACACGGTACTCGCCCACATCTCAGGAAAGCTGCGCTTGCATTTCATCAAGATTCTGCCCGGTGATCGCGTTATGGTCGAATTGTCGGCCTATGATCTGTCCCGCGGGCGAATCACGTACCGCCTCAAAGGTTGATTTGACGGCGGCCGTAACGTCGGGTATACTAGTAACTTAGGCCGCTCGCACGATCGAGCGGTATTTTGTGTCGCACCGTTGCAAGCGACCAGGCAGGGAAAGTCGATGAAAGTACAAGCATCGGTAAAGCCCCGCTGCGAAAAATGCCGCGTGGTTCGGCGTAAGGGTGTCGTGCTAATCCTGTGCCAGAACCCAAAGCACAAGCAAAAGCAGGGCTAGAGGAGAGAGCGTGGCGAGAATCGCAGGTGTCGACATTCCACGCGAGAAGCGAGTCGACATTTCACTCCGATACATTTACGGTATTGGGCCAACGCTGGCCAGTAAGATCTGCACCAAAACCCAGGTGCGACCCGAGACCCGCGTTCGCGACCTGACGGAAGACGAAGTACTCCGTTTGCGCGACGTCATCGAAAAAGAATACAAGGTTGAAGGCGACCTCCGGCGGGAAGTCAATCTCAACATCAAGCGCTTGATTGAAATTGGCTCTTACCGAGGCTTGCGTCATCGACGCGGCTTACCGGTGCGTGGTCAGCGGACGCGCACGAACGCGCGGACCCGGAAAGGACCACGCAAGACGGTCGCCGGTCGCCGCAAAGCCGCAACGAAAAAGTAAGACGCCAATGCATCCCGTGAGTCAGCTTTTGGTTGCAAGCGAACTCGTGGGACAAGTGACAAACCGGGGCTGCGCTGCCCCAGCGAATCGGAATCTTCGTTCCCTCCATTGCGCCGCGCACTCGCGAACGATGGAGCTAGTTTTCAAACAGGAGCTTGCATGCCGGTAAAAAAGAAAGCGACGCGCGTTCGCCGAAGGGAACGACGACAGATTCCCCGAGGGCGTGCGTACATTCAGTCAACCTTCAATAATACCATCGTGACGATCACCGATCCGACTGGTGCCGTGCTCGCTTGGAGCAGCTCGGGCTCGAGTGGATTCAAAGGATCCCGCAAAAGCACGCCGCACGCCGCGGGCATGGCCGCTGAAAACGCTGCCCGAAAGGCGATGGAGCAGGGCATGCGCCAGGTCGACGTCCTCGTGAAAGGTCCGGGTTCCGGACGCGAGGCAGCGATTCGTTCGCTGCAAACCGCCGGCCTCCTTATCAACGCCATCACCGACGTGACGCCGATTCCCCATAACGGGTGTCGGCCTCCCAAACGGCGACGGGTCTAAGGAGGAAAAATGGCACGGTATACCGGTCCAGTTTGCAAGATCTGCCGACGGGAAGGCCTGAAGCTGTTCTTGAAAGGCGAGCGTTGTTTCTCCACCAAGTGCGCCGTTGAAGCAAATCGCAAACCGTATCCCCCAGGACAGCACACCCAGCGCCGGCGCAAGGTTTCTGAATACGGTGTTCAGCTTCGCGAAAAGCAGAAGGCGCGCTTCCTGTACGGAATCTTGGAACGACAATTCCAGCGACACTTTGCAGAGGCGGAACGACGCCAGGGCTCAACGGGAGAGAATCTTCTTCGCATTCTCGAAATGCGATTAGACAATATCGTCTTCCGTCTGGGCTTTGCCGAGTCACGCGCCCAAGCGCGCCAGTTGGTCGCCCACGGACACATTACGGTCAATGGCCAAAAGCTCGACATTCCCTCGTACGAAACCAAGGTCGGCCAGGTGATCGGCATTCGGCCGCGCAGCCGCCAAACCGAATACTTTAAAGTTCTACCGGATTCTCTCAAGCGGCGCGAAGTGCCCGAATGGCTCAGCCTGGATGTTGGAAACATGAGTGGTCGCATCCTCAGAGCTCCCGGTCGCCCTGAAATCGACGCGAACCTGCAGGAGCAGCTCATTGTAGAGTACTACTCGCGCTAAATTTGGACGCGCGAGTTGCTCGGGACGTTTCGGCCGTCGCGCGTCCGCGAGGACAGACCCAGGGGAAGTAAACCTGGCCCAACGCGGACGTGCGACGACACGAAAGGTGGAGTGGGCCCGCCGAGCGATGACAAGGAGGGTGGACTTCAATTGATTGATATCATGCTTCCGAAGGTGGAAACCAAAGACTCGGGTGCCACCTACGGTCGTTACCAAATCGAACCGCTCGAACCAGGTTTCGGAACAACCCTGGGAAACGCGATGCGAAGAATCCTTCTCGCCGCGCTACCTGGGGCTGCCGTGACCTCAATTCGCATTGACAATGTTTATCACGAGTTTTCAGACATTCCGCACGTCAAGGAAGACACGACGGAGCTGATTCTGAACGTCAAGCAGTTGCGCTTACGTAGCTTCACCGACCGTCCGGTCCAAATGCGGATCGACGCGCGAGGCGCCGGCGAGGTAACTGCTGCCGACATTATCGCTCCACCCGACGTCGAAATCGTCAATCCGGAATTGCATCTGGCAACTCTCGACTCGTCGGATGCCCAACTGAGCCTCGAGCTGACGGTCGAAGCCGGAAAGGGCTACCAGCCTGGAGACCATCGCGAAGGGTTGCCCCTTGGCGTGATTCCGATTGACGCGATCTTCACTCCGGTGCGCCGAGTAAATTTCAACGTTGAGACCACTCGCGTCGGTCAGGTCACTGACTACGAACGCCTGGTGCTCGAAGTCTGGACGGACGGCACCATCAATCCGGACGATGCGGTATCCCAAGCCGGTAATATCCTGGTACGTCATCTCTCACTGTTTACGGAACTCGTGAGCAAGCAAGTTGGCCGCCTCGAGAAAACGACCACCGGCGCCGCCGCAATTCCGCAACGACTGTACGAGATGCCAATCGAGGATCTGAATCTTTCGGTACGTGCCTACAACTGCCTGAAGCGCGCCGGCATTACCAAGGTTGGTCAGGTACTCGAAATGTCCGTCGATGACCTGCTTGGGGTCCGTAATTTTGGCCACAAATCGCTCGACGAACTGCGCGAGAGGCTCGCGGCCCACGGCCTGCTGGAACATTCCCGTCTCAATGAAGTCGACGAGAGTGAGCTAGCGGGCGACGAAGAAGAGGCGTCCAGCGAAGAGACCGGTGAACCGTCGTACGTGAACGAGAAGGAAGCCGCGGCAACCGAAGAAGAGGGCGGCGAAGAATACGACGACGAATACGATGAAGACGAGTACGACGACGAGTACGAAGACGAAGAGGAGTAATTCGGAATGAGACACGCCGTCGCTGGGCGGAAGCTAGGACGCCCGACCAGTCATCGGCTGGCGCTGTACCGAAACCTGGTTAGCGATTTGATTCGCTACGAAGCCCTGACGACCACGGTCGCCAAGGCACGCGCGATTCAGCCAATCGCTGAAAAGATCGTGACACTTGCTAAACAGGACAGCGTTCATCACCGTCGACTGGCCGCCGCGGAACTCTATGATCGCAAGATCGTTCAAAAACTGTTCGATGTCGTCGGTCCACGCTTTACCGAACGACCGGGCGGATACACTCGCGTGCTCAAATTAGGACCACGCCTTGGGGACAATGCCGAGATGGCCCGAATCGAATTCGTCGAACGCGATTGACTACTGATCCGCGTCGCCCGATTCCGGGGATGCTCCGATGCGTACGATTCGCATGACCGTGCAATACGACGGTACCGATTTCGCGGGCTTCCAAGTCCAGTCCGGTCGACGCACGGTCCAAGGGGAGCTCGAAGACGCCCTGGATCGGGTCACCGGCGCGCCAACGCGAATCGTTGGCGCGGGACGCACCGATGCCGGGGTACACGCGGCCGGACAGGTGATCAGCTTCGTGACCCAAAGTAAACTGGAACCGGTCACTTTACGTCGGGCCGCCAACGCAGTACTCCCGGAGGACGTGGCGATTCTCGACGCGGCGGAGGCGACGATGGGGTTCAACGCGCGTTACAGTGCCCGGAGTCGCGCCTACCGTTATACGGTTTGGAACGCCGAGATTCGCTCGGCCTCGGATCACCGATATACGCACCATTGGCGCCACTTTCTTGACGTCGAGTCGATGGATGAAGCCGTCCAACGGCTCGTCGGACGTCACGATTTTGCCGCGTTTAGTACAGCGAGTCACGGGCGGGAACGCCCCCAAAGCACGGAGCGTTCGCTTTATCGAGCTCACTGGTGGCGCGAAGGAGCGCGGGTTTGTTTGGAAGTGGTGGCTGACGCATTCTTACCTCATATGGTGAGGAATCTCGTCGGCACTCTTTTACTCGTCGGGATGCATCAAGCGACACCTGATAAGATGGTCGAGATCCTGGCTAGCGGCGACCGACGTCGGGCGGGGGTAACCGCCCCGGCGAAAGGCTTATGCTTGACACACGT
This sequence comes from Chloroflexota bacterium, assembly GCA_035534155.1. Taxonomy (GTDB): domain Bacteria; phylum Chloroflexota; class UBA6077; order FW602-bin22; family CADDYW01; genus JAJPIK01. The sequence continues at coordinate 21,436 of DATLSK010000100.1, forward strand.
CCAATACGTCTGAGAAAGGACGGAACGAAAGGCGCAGATGAAAACGCACGCCGTCAAGAGCGCGGAAATAGACCGCGCATGGTACGTCGTCGACGCCGAAGGGCAGACGCTTGGGCGTCTCGCTTCGCAGATCGCGACGGTTCTTAAAGGGAAACACAAGCCCATGTACAGCCCACACCTCGACGTCGGAGACTTCGTCGTGGTTGTGAACGCCGGGAAGGTTCACCTGACCGGTCAAAAAATGGACCAGAAGGTGTATCACCACCACTCTGGCCACCCAGGTGGCTTTAAAACCGAACCCATTGCCCGTGTTCTGAAAGAGCACCCGACGCGGGTCATCGAACGCGCCGTCCGCGGCATGCTTCCACACAATGCGCTGGGGCGGCACATGCTTGACAAATTGAAAGTCTACGCCGGACCGACTCACCCTCACGTTGCGCAACAGCCTCGGACGTTGTCGACACCGGGCGAATCGACCAAGGAGCTTTAACCACGCATGAGTGACAAGCGTTATTTGTACGGGACCGGACGCCGCAAGTGTGCCGTCGCCCGAGTTCAACTTCACGATGGCGCGGGCCAAATCGTGGTGAATGGTCGTTCCTACGAACAGCTTCTCCCGCGTCTGGTCGACCAGGCGCAAGTCAATGAGCCATTTCGGGTCACCAATACGGTCGGACACTACTCGGTCATGGCCAAGGTACTCGGAGGCGGAACCTCCGGTTGGGCCGGTGCGCTGGTCCACGGCATTGCTCGCGCGCTCGCCCTGTCGAGCGAAGAGAATCGTCTCGCGCTCCGACACGCCGGCTTACTCACCCGTGACGCGCGCGTGAAAGAGCGCAAGAAGTACGGTCTGAAACGCGCTCGGAAGGCACCACAGTATACCAAGCGCTAGTCGCCTGGAATTACTTTGTCTTAACGGACATTGGTAGACGCATCGACCGGTTGCCACCGCAGCCCGGTGGTTGCGTCTATTGGTGTTTGATTATTCATAGCCCGAGTTTCTCGTCCTTGATAGAACGGCCATGCGTCTAGGCTTTACACATCCCACTCATTAGGCTTCCTAGCACCGCACGCCTTCGACTTTGCACAGCATGCGAACAACCTAACATCTGAGCGTAACTGGCTGCTCCATCTGGTGTTTATCTATTGACAGTCACAGACCGGAGGGAAGTTCTTCGTGCAAAGACGCGTGGTGGTGACCGGGCTGGGAGCCATCACTCCACTGGGCAACGACATGCGCACCACCTGGTGCGGACTCACGTCGGGCCAGTCGGGGATTGGGCCAATTACCCTGTTCGATCCGGAACCTTTCGCCGTTAAGATCGGTGGTGAGATTCGGGGCTTTGAGCCGCTCAATTGGATTGACCGCAAGGACGCCCGGCGGATGGACCGGAACGTTCAATACGCAGTTGCCGCGGCCCGGCAGGCCGTTGAGGATGCCCAAATACAGGTCAACTCGGACAATGCTGAGCTGACCGGAGTCATCATCGGCACCGCAATCGGTGGAATCAAGACCTTACTCGATCAGCAAAAACAAATGGAAGAGCGCGGCCCGAATCGCCTGAGCCCGTTCTTTCTACAAAACCTGATTCCAGATACAGCATCCGGCCAGATCGCGATCACTTTAGGCGCCAAAGGACCGAACATGGCGGTCGTATCCGCTTGCGCATCCGGCGGCCACGCCATTGGTGAATCGTTTGAAACGATACGCCGCGGCGATGCCGACGTGATGGTGACTGGCGGTACCGAGGCAGCGCTCGTCCCGGTTGTACTGGCAGGATTCATTGTCATGCGGGCCCTATCGCCAGGAAACGGCGATCCCACCCGTGCCTGCCGTCCATTCGATCGCACCCGTCAAGGTTTTGTGATGTCGGAAGGATCAGTGATCCTCGTTCTCGAGGAAATGGAGCACGCTCTGGCTCGCGACGCCCACATTTACGCCGAGCTCGTCGGCTACGGGTCAACGAACGATGCCTACGATCTTGCTGCTCCCGCTGACCAAGGGGAAGGGATTGCTCGCGCCATGTGCAATGCGATGCGTAAAGCAAACCTTCGGCCCGAAGACATCTCCTACATTAACGCCCACGGGACCGGTACTCCACTCAATGATAAGGTCGAAACGGCCGCGATCAAGTCCGTTTTTCGGGATCACGCCTACCACCTGAGTGTGAGCTCGACCAAATCGATGACCGGCCACATGATGGGGGCCGCCGGAGCAATCGAGGCAATGGCGTGCGTCATGGCCATCCATGACGGCATTGTACCGCCAACCATCAACTACGAGAATCCAGACCCGGAATGTGACCTCGACTACGTTCCCAATCAGTCGCGCAGAACGAACCCTCTGGTCACGATGTCCACGTCGATGGGTCTGGGAGGCCACAATTCCTGCATTATCTTTCGCTCGTATCCGACACGTTGATGGTCCCAAGCGAGCGCGACGAATTGACCGGAACCGGTAGGCTGCCTGGCGACGCTTGGCATCTGGAGATTGCAACGTGAGCTACGCACAAATCGTCGGATGGGGCTACGCGGTGCCTTCTCGCATCATGACGAATCTCGACCTCGAAAAGATGGTCGACACGTCCGATGAATGGATTCGGAGCCGCACCGGTATCTCGGAACGACGCATCGCCGGCCCCAAGGAAACGACCGGTACCCTGGCGATTCGCGCAGCGCAGAACGCTCTTCAGGTTGCTGATCTGAGCCCCAGCAAAGTGGATTTGATCATCGTTGCAACCTCAACTCCGGATAACCCGATGCCGGCGGTTGCCTCGCAAGTTCAGGATGGCATCGGCGCGTCGCGGGCCGGGGCGTTCGATCTCAACGCCGCCTGCTCCGGGTTTGTCTACGCAATGTCAGTCGCAAGCGGTCTCATCGCCGGCGGTCTCCACGAACGCATTCTCGTCATCGGCGCCGATACCATGAGTCGGATTGTCGACTGGTCCGACCGATCAACCTGCGTTCTTTTCGGAGATGGTGCGGGGGCCATACTCCTCCAGCGGTCTGAAACGCCAACCGGTCTCCGCGCGGCCGTCTTAGGCTCAGACGGCTCGGGTATCAACTCTTTGTATATCCCGGCCGGTGGGAGTCGACTCCCGCTAACCCCTGAGCTCCTACAGAGCCGAAAGAACTGTATCTCCATGAAAGGCAGCGAGGTTTACCGGTTCGCAGTTCAGACGGTCGCGCACGCCACGAATCAGGCGTTGAACGCCGCCGGTCTCGACATCGACGATATTGACCTGTTTATCCCGCATCAGGCGAATATTCGCATTATTCAGTCAGCGGCAAAGAGTTTGAAAATTCCTGCCGAAAAGGTGTACACCAACGTTCACCGTTACGGAAACACGTCCGCGGCTTCGATCCCAATCGCCTTGTGCGAAGCCGTCGAATCCGGGCGTGTCCAAGCTGGTGCGAACCTCGCAATCGTCGGCTTTGGCGCCGGTTTGTCGTGGGGCGCGGCGGTCGTCCAGTGGGGGCTCGACACGACACCGGTCCCAATCTCGTGGTGGAAATCGGTCGTTCGCAACTTTCACCGTCGTGAAGCGGTCGTTCGCTCTTTTGCGTTACGCACCCAACGCCGGCTGGACGCGTTGCGCCGTCTGAACGGTGTCCACGAAGCCTAGCGCCCGTGGCACTGGCTGGATTGGTCTGAGAGACCCTGGTATTGCGAACCGGCATCTTGGACCGACTTTGCACTTTTGACTCGAAGCTCCAGGAGAAGAATACCTTGTCCGAAACGACGCCGGTCGTCTTGATCACCGGAGCCTCGCGCGGAATCGGCCGAGCGATTGCTCTCCGATTCGCCCGCGAAGGCGCACGGATTGGGATCAATTTTCGTCAAAACGTCTCGGCGGCCGAATGCACCGCCGAAGAGGTAGCTCGATTGGGGGGCGACCCCTTGCTGTTGGCCGGAGACGTGTGCCAGACCGAAGCGGTCAAAGAAATCTACCAAACACTTCTTGATCGATGGGGTCAACTCGACGTACTCGTGAATAACGCGGGCATCGTGCGCGATACACTTTTGCTCCGCATGAGTGATGACGATTGGGACGCGGTCGTGGCGACCAATCTCCGCAGTGCCTTTCTTTGTACGCGCGCCGCACTTCGACCAATGCTTCGTCAACGGAGTGGACGAATCGTCAATCTCGCCTCAATCTCGGGTATCCGTGGCAACGCTGGCCAAGCCAACTACTCCGCCAGTAAGGCCGCGCTGATTGGATTTACGAAATCGACCGCCCGTGAAGTCGCAAGCCGTGGCATTACGGTGAATGCGGTCGCGCCGGGGTTGATCGAGACTGACATCACGGCCGAGATGCCTGCGAAAGCGCGCGAAGCGCTGATTGGGCAGATTCCTCTGGGACGCATGGGCACGACCGACGAAGTGGCTGAACTCGTCGCGTTTCTCGGTTCGCCTCGAGCCGGATACATTACTGGCCAGGCTCTGGTGGTCGACGGTGGATTGGCAATGTGATGTAACGAATTATGGAACAATACACCTAGTGCACGCTTCATGATATTGTGGACAGAGAAGGGGTTCTAGGAGACGGTGGGGATGCAGGCACCATTCGAGCAGCGGCGAAACGTTGCATATGTGTTTCCTGGCCAAGGCTCGCAATTCGTCGGAATGGGCAAGAGCCTGGTCGAACATTCACCGGCGGCACGCGCTGTCTTTGCCGAGGCCGACGAAACACTCCACTTCCCACTCACGCAGCTGTGTATTGAAGGGCCGGCCGATGAGTTGCGCGATACCGTCAATGCCCAGCCCGCGATTCTCACGATGAGCATCGCTTGTCTGGCAGCCCTGCGTGAGCAGCTTGGCGAAGCCGCTCAACGCGTTCAGCCACGGCTGGTGGCGGGACATAGTCTGGGAGAATATAGCGCGCTCGTCGCGGCCGGGGTTCTCGATTTCGCCACGGCGGTCCAGTTGGTACGCGAACGCGGCCGACTAATGAAAGAGACTGGTGACCGGACCCCGGGCGGCATGGCAGCGGTCATCGGACTCGACGCCAACATCCTCGAAGACCTGTGCCGACGGGTAACCGGTCAGGGTGTCGTTTGCCCGGCCAACTACAACTCGCCGAGCCAAACCGTTATTTCCGGCGAGCTGGCCGCGCTTTCCGCGGCAATCGAGCTGGCCGTCGCCAGTGGGGCGCAACGGGTAATCCGCCTGGCGGTAAGCATCGCCTCCCACTCCCCGGTCATGCAGTTGGCCTCTGAGCAATTCACTGACGTGATGAACCGATTCCGCCTTCAGGATGCGGTTATACCGATCGTCAGTGACATTTCGGCGCGCGTCCTGGTCTCTGCCGAGGAGATTCGCGCCGAGCTTTCGCGCCAACTATATTCGTCAGTTCGCTGGACTGACACCGTTCGGGAAATGCTCGCCGCCGACATTACGACGTACGTCGAGATCGGGCCCGGCGATGTCCTTTCAAGTCTCATCAAGCGGATCGATCGGCGGGTACAAACTTTCAGCATCAATGACACTGCATCGGCTCAAAACGCCGCGCAACGCCTCATCTCTTAACCGGCGACGCCGCCTCGTCATGCGAGGCGGCGTACCGAATCACCAGGCCAACCCATCCGGCAAATAAACGCGAAAGACTGCCGGCAATCGCTCAGTCACGTGCGACTGAGCGATTGCCGGCAGACGCCGCGAGAGACTGATCCTTCGGCCCTCGCGCCCGATGTGTTCACCCCAGCCTCTGCGCAATCCCCCCTTTCATTCTTCCTCGCCAGTGCCATTTTTTCATCCGCATTGATTGCTGCCCCGGTGACTAGTATTCGGTCGTGGCACGCAATCTGCGAACTGCGTAAACGTGTATCGTCGCTGGTGGTGTGCCGAGAGCGTCTAGATAACGTTGTAGGCTCCCAACCACATTCACGGGCGGCCAACTTTTCTGCAACGCCGCTAACGACGGGTGTCGGTCGAGTCAAACTACGGTATGGAGGCAGCGGAACGCGTGGCCAAGTCAGATTTCGAACGGCGAGCTGACCAAATTCGCTCGCAAATCTTCGATTTGCGCAAGAGCCTCGACGAGTTGATTCATAGCTACAACCAGCCCATGGCAACCGGAACTTCCGCCTTCGGTGAAGCCGGCAAGCAGGTCCAGGGCGCCGCTCGGCAGGCTCAGCAAAACGTCAGCAGTGTTAGCGAGGGATTGGCCCAAATGGGAATTCCATGGTGGCTTCCCGTCGCAGTCATCGGCGCGGTTGGCATCGGCGTTGCTGTATACAACTCCATGCGGCCGTCGGCGGAAGCAACGCATCAACGACCGGCCGCAGTACAAAACGTGGCTGGACAAACGCCTACCTTCAACCCAGGCGAGTAGACCTAGTTGAAGCAGCGGGAACATCAACCGTAGGTTTGGCCAAAGCAAACAACCTAGGAGGACTGTGATGCCGTATCAAACCTCTGGCACCCCGGTAGTGGGGGACGAGACCGTGACCAAGGTTACTGCTCCGACGGCCGCCATTCCCATGCCTGAAGTCGGCACCGAACCGCCAGCGGTCGG
>DATLSK010000101.1:0-33205 GCA_035534155.1 Chloroflexota bacterium
CTGGGGGGGGTGCACGACGAGGCCGAGATCCGTGGCCATCGCCGAACCTACGTTGGGGCGATGCCCGGACGAATCATTCAAACGATGCGCTCGGCGGCTACGGTGAACCCGGTTTTCATGTTGGACGAGATTGATAAGTTGGGAGTCGATTTCCGCGGGGATCCGTCGTCGGCGTTACTCGAAGTTTTGGATCCGGAACAAAACAACGAATTTACCGATCACTATCTCGACGTTCCGTACGATTTGTCGCGGGTGATGTTCATCACCACGGCAAACGTGCTCGATCCAATTCCCGCGGCGCTGCGCGATCGGCTCGAAGTAATCGAGATTCCTGGGTACATTGAGGAAGACAAAGTTCAGATTGCTCGTCACTTCCTCGTGCCGAAGCAGTTTCGAGAGAGTGGATTGACCGACCAGCGGGTGTCGATCACCGATGACGCGGTGACCCAGATCATTCGCAGCTACACCAGTGAAGCCGGCGTCCGAAATCTGGAACGCGAGATCGGCTCGATTTGTCGCAAGGTCGCCCGAAGTGTTGCTTCGAGTCGTCGCTTCCCGCACGAGATCACGCGTAAAACGGTCACGCGCTATCTGGGTCCGGCGCGGGTCATCTGGGGATTGGCCGAAGAGCGCGATGAAATTGGGGTGGCCACTGGTGTCTATTGGACGGAAGTGGGCGGGGATCTCGCGACCGTAGAGGCGGCTTTGCTGGATGGTAAGGGAAAGCTGATTCTGACCGGGCAACTAGGCGACGTGATGAAGGAGTCGGCAACCGCGGCGATGAGCTACCTGCGCTCGCGGGCCGATGCATTGCACTTGCCGGCAAAGTTCCCCGAGGCGTTGGACGTGCACATTCATCTGCCGGCCGGTGCCGTACCCAAGGACGGTCCGTCGGCTGGAATCACAATGGCGACGGCGATCACGTCGGCGCTCTTGAAGCGGCCGGTGCGACGCGATGTTGCGATGACGGGTGAGATTACATTGCGAGGGCGGGTTTTGCCAATTGGCGGCTTGCGCGAGAAGGCTTTGGCCGCGCACCGCGCGGGAATCAAGACGTTTGTGCTACCCCGTAAGAACTTGAAGGACCTGGTCGACGTTCCCGACCGCGTTCGTCGCGAGCTGCGATTCATGCCGGTCGATCATATGGATGAGGTATTGAGCATTGCCTTGCTGCCGAGCAGTGAGTCGATTCGATCAGTCGCCTCGGCCAGAGAACCTGTCGATTTGCCGGCGGTCGTCTCATGCTGACGCGACGTCGGTTGCTTCGACTAGGGGCACTTGCCGCGCTGGCCGCGCCGGCGTTAGCCAGCGTCGGCTGCGCGACAAATACCCTGATCTCGTCTCTCACCGTTTCGGCGACGACAATTCAGCCGGACGGCTCGGGCGTCTTCGACGAGGCAGACGTTGGCTTTACACTCGACCAGCGGGCTGACGTCTCGGCGACGTTGATTGGACCCGACGGTAAGTCTTACGTTATCCGTCCATCGCAAACCCGGGCCCCCGACAAATACCAGATTCGGTTCCGTGGCATCATCCAGGTGCCGGGAAAAGATTGGCTGCGGGTCGTGCCAGACGGTAGGTATCGCCTGCAGGTCGTCGCGAAGAGTCTGACAAGTGGACAGACTGTCCAACGAGACGCGACAATTACCGTGAAGAATGCCGACACGGTGCCGCCGGAGATCATAAACGTCTACGTCGAGCCGAAGACCTTTTCGCCGAACGGTGACGGGATCAACGACACGGTACGCGTTAGCTACCAGATTACCAAGGCTTCACAGGTACGGATTTACGTCACTGACGCGAAGGGCGGCTTCTACTTGATTCAAGCGCCTGTCACTAGTGATCAGGCTCTGCATTCGTTCCAGTGGGACGGGACAGCCGGGGGAGGCGCCGTTTTGCCCGACGGGACCTACCAGTTCCACATCGAATCGACCGACGCGGCCGGAAATTTCACCGACTATGTGACGGCGGTGACGATTGCCAACGGTGGAATTCCTCGGATGGAAATTACCGACGTGAAGTTCACCCCAACCGCGGTGCCACTTGGTGGCACGATCACGGTGCAGATTACCGTGAAGAACACCGGAACCGCGGCGATCAAGACGCTTGGACCGCCTCCGGGCACGCCCTATAAAATGTCACAGAATTTTGCCAGCTTTAGGGATGCTCAGGGGCGCGCGCTCTACTACGAGCGCCCCGGTGTCTGGCGGGTTGGCGTGAGCTGGCAAAACGCGCCGCAGGCATTTCCGGTTCGCTGGGGTTTGTTCAAAGACCTGAATCAGGATTTCAAGCCGGGTGAAACGGTAACCGTCAGCGGCACGATCACCGTCGATGATTCGACCCAGCATCAACAGGTGTTTTACGCTGGCATCATCCAGGAAGGGGTTGGCTATCCGGGCGGACAGGTTGGCTTCACGCCGATTACGATCAGCTACTGACCGACGGGCTCAAACGGGGCGTGGCGATTCAATGGGGCGTGAGCGTGGCGCGTGATCTCGCGGTCGTTGTCGTCAGTCACAATACGAAGGATTTGCTGCGCGTTTGCTTGCGGTCACTATTGGCGAGCCTGGCGCGTTCGCAAGACGTCCTCTCCCACGAGCTGTTCGTCGTCGACAACGGGTCGCACGACGGAAGCCCGACCATGGTTGCCGACAATTTCCCCACGGTTCGCCTGATCCGCCTGCCGGAAAATCGCGGGTTCGCCGCTGGCAACAACGTCGCGATTCGTCAGGCCGAGGCGCGCCACGTTTTGCTGCTGAATCCGGATACCGAAACGCTGGGCGAGGCACCGGCCCGTCTGGTAAAGTATCTCGACGATCACCCCGGCACCGGTGCAGCCGGCGGGCGCTTGCTCAATCCTGATCTGACCTTTCAGCATTCCTGCTTTCGATTTCCCACCTTACCCATGACTTTCTTAGACTTCTTTCCCATCAACCACCGGTTGTCGAACTCGCGACTCAACGGGCGCTACCCGCGCGCCTGGTACACGCAGCCGTTTGAGATCGACCACCCGCTTGGCGCGTGCCTGATCGTCCGGAGCGAAGTTATCCAGCAGGTTGGTCCGCTCGACGAGGGCTTCTACATGTATTGCGAAGAAGTTGACTGGTGCCTGCGGATCAAGCAGGCCGGTTGGAAGATCGGTTACACACCAGACGCGGAGATCATCCACGTTGGCGGAGCCAGCGCCCGGCAGAACGTTGGGCCAATGTTCGTCGAGCTGCACCGGAGCCGTGACCGTTTCTTTCGCAAGCATTATGGCTCCGCGTTTGCTGGAGCGGCCCGGGCGATCGTTCGGCTTGGTTCCCGGGCCAAGAGTGCCGACGCACTGCGGGAGCGCGAGCGCGGCCAAATCGACGAGGGTGAGCTCAGGCGTCGCCTGGCGATCTACCAGGAAGTTAATCGATGGTAAGGCCGGCGGTAACCGCGGCGATCATCGCTCGGGATGAAGCAAGCCACCTGGGGCACTGCTTGGCCGCGCTCGCCTGGGCCGATGAACGGCTGGTTATTCTGGACGAGCGCACCATCGACCGGAGCGCCGAAATCGCCGAGGAGTCGGGCGCCCGGCTGGTCAGGCAGCCGTTCAGATCGTTTCCGGCCCAAAGGAACTTCGCCCTCGGTCGGGTGACCACCCCTTGGATCCTGTTTGTCGACGCTGACGAGCGCGTGACGTCGGCATTGGCGGAGGAAATTGGTCGCGTCGTTACATGTGACTCCGCCGACAGACCGGTCGGCTATTGGATTCCTCGCCGAAACTATATCTGGGGTGGTTGGATTCGACATGGGGGCTGGTTTCCTGACCGCCAGCTACGCCTGATGAAGGTCGAAGCGGCACGCTACGACGAACAGCGTGACGTTCACGAATTAGTCGTGCTTGCCGGCGAGAGCGGAATTCTCAGCGAATCGTTAATCCACTACAACTACGATCGAATTGGCCAATTCATTGACAAGCAACGGCAGTACTCAACGCTCGACGCCAAGCGTCTGGCACGGGCGGGACAGCGCGCGAAGCCGCGAAATTTCGTGCTCCAGCCAGCGCGTGAGCTGCGACGTCGGTTAGTTCAGCTCGAAGGGCACAAAGATGGCTGGCGCGGCTTTGCGTTGGCGAGCTTACTCGCTTTTTATACCGGCGTTACCTACGCCAAGCTGGTTCGGGAGAGCCTCGAAGGGTCGGTAGAGTCCCCGCCGTGACGGCCAGAGTACTCCCGCGCCTTCGTGGCTTTCGCCCCTCGGTCCTGGGCCGGTCTTTTGAGACAGCGATCGGGGCGCCAACACAACCTTATACGTCGGTCATTCCGCTATAGTTTTCGCCTCGACCGATGCTTCGACTTGATTCAGCTCGTCGAGAAGCTCGCGTAAGAATCCACCCGCGTCCATGACGATGCCGATTGTCTGGAAGCTGCCTCGGTCGACGAGCTTGGTCAGGACTGATGGATTGATATCCACACAGGCAGTGTGAACCGTCGCCGGCAGAAGGTTGCCAACCGCGATGGAATGGAGCATCGTCGAAAGCATGAGCGCCACTTGAACGCCGTCGTGGATGCGTTGTCGCATCTGCCGCTGCGCTTCGAGTACGTCCGTGATGACCTCAGGAAGCGGGCCGTCATCGCGGATCGAGCCGGCGAGCACGAAATCGACTCCATGCGTGATACAACTGTACATAACGCCGCTGGTCAAGATTCCTTGTTCGACGGCCTGGCGGATACCGCCGACTCCCCGGATGCGGTTGATCGCCCGCAAATGATGCTCGTGCCCGGTTTCCATCGCGGCGCCGCCGTCCAGAGGAACTCCGAGGGATGTCTTGAACAGAGAGTACTCGATGTCATGCGTCGCCAGGGCGTTGCCGGCGAAGAGGTAGTTAACGTATCCCCTCTCGATAAGCTGGCAGAGGTAGTCGCGCGAGCCGGTATGGATGACGGCAGGACCGGCGACGACCAGGTTCTTGAGGCCGGCCTGGCGGCATTGGTGCATCCAGAGCGCCGCTTCACGTACAGCGCGCGAGTTCGGTCGCTCGCTAGAGATCGAGCTGTTCATGAAGCCAAATGACGGAATTGGGGAGCGTGACCGCTCGAGAGGTACGACCCTGATGCCCCGATGGCCGACGACGACAGGCTGACCCGCGGTTAAGTCATTGATTGGCCAGCAGTTCGCGTGGTCGCCCTCGATTACGATGGCACAATCCATCTCCGGGTGCTCGACCGGAATCCAGTGTCCGTTTCGGCGCACCCAGGTTTCGAGATTCGTGGTCGAGTAAAAATCCTCGGGCGCCACCCCGTTACAGGGACTAGGCGCAATGTCGATTTCTTCGAGCTCGAGCGGAAGCGCACCCAGGCGGCGGGCCTCACCAACCGCACGGTCGAGATCTTCCTGATTGCTGGCGATGATTTCAATGCGCGCGTAGCTGGTATCCCGCTTCTGGCGACCGACCTGGAGGGACTCAATATTGAATTCAACCCCGAGGTCCATCATCTCGTCGAGTATCTTCGGAAGGATCATCGAGTCGATGATGTGGCCACGTACTTCGATGACCTGGGTAAAATGCTGATCTGTCGGCATGCTTCTCCTCACCGGTCAGGGCCGTTAGCAGATTCTAATTCATGGGAACCCGGACTAGCAAGCCGCGTGACCGGTATTCAGAAAGAAAGCGGGCCCAGGAGGTGAGCGACACAAATGGCGTCACCTCCTGGGAGATACTGCAGGACCAGCTTAGGGCTGGTTGGATTGATCGTTGCCGATGGTCTCAATCGGAATCGTCACGCCGCCGGAGTGCTCTTGGGACGACAAGCCACTGTAGCCAGCCCCGCCTGGAGCGTAGGTCGCGCGATGGGCCGGATGACACGTGGACCAGTCGACAGAGGTCATTTGATCGCGCGCGACGTTTAACGTGATCCGATCGTTTTCGACTTGCTGGACCCGATTGGGTGGAACAAACAGATTCGAGCATTGGAGCACGTGAACGCACTCGGCGCTCGCTTCTTGGACCGTACCGATCTTCTGGCCGTCGCTCGTGTAGACGTCGAACCCTGGCTTGACCCGATTTAGGTCTGATAAACCCACCAGACCCGTGGCGGCCACAACGCCTGCCGCGGTCAAAGGTTGACCTGACTCCCGATTCGAAGTCGGCAGATTGGTGGCGGACATTTGTCCGGTCTGAGCGGATGGCGGTCGAGTCCAGTGCTCGTCACTGACCCGGTCTGCGGGAATGTTGAGCTTCACCCTATTCGGCCGGACTTCCGCAACCGCGCTCAAGGGAATGAAAACATCGTGCGTAAAGATGAATCCCTTCTTGGTCATCAGGTAGTTTGGTCCGACCTCGTCGACCTTACCGATTTGCTGGCCGTCGGCTCCGATGATCGCCCAACCGGGCTCAGCACTCTGCAACGCGGCGCTCGTTACAGGAGGAGCGCTCTCCGCGGGGATGGAGCGCACTTCGGTCGAACCTGGCTGACTTGTCGCGAGCTGGCTTGGCGCCGCGGGTGGCTGGGATGATGGCACGCGGGCGCGGCTGGGAGCGGAGATTGAGCCAAACTGACACATGATCAACTCGACCTCACGGGCCGGCCGGTCAGTCAGCACGGTGATGAGCGTATTGCCATCGCGCACTTGTTGATCGTACCAACGAGCGTGATCAGGTTGGACTCCGAGGCAGGTAAGCAAGCCGGTCACGGTATCCTGATCCGCCCCCTCTCGGTGAAGGCAACCAGCGATTTGGCCGGCGACGAGAATGTCATTTTGTCCCGACAACGACACGATTTGCTGATCGGGAACCCAGTCGAACGGTTGCGAAACCGGAGCCCGCGGTGCACCGGCCGCGCGCGCTTGGGCTTGAATCTTGCGCGTTGCGATTCCGATGTTCGAGGCGGAGAAGCCTCGGTCGCGCAACTCACGGACCGCGGCTTCGGCCTGGTCACGGGTTGCGAAGACGCCGGTGATGATGTCCGCCATGGTTATTTCCTCCTCTTTAGGTGACAGGTCGACCGACGAGATGCGGTCCGGCGCAAATCACGTGCCGCGGTGGGCTAGGTCTCGAACAAATTGGCGATGCCGAGGCGCGCGTGATATAGTGCGCGTGTGAAAGGTGAACGAGAACGTGTCGCGGACGCCGTGAAGTGGATCCGCCGACGCACTTCAACTGTGCCCATGGTTGGGATCATCCTGGGCTCGGGACTGGGCAGCATTGCCGAGCGCATCGCTCCGCTGGCTCGCTGGTCGACGTCGGCCATTCCGGACTTTCCAATTTCTTCGGTGCCCGGCCACGCGGGCGAGCTGATTCTTGGACGAATTGGAGAGCAAACAGTCGCGATTCTGTCTGGGCGCGTCCACGGTTATGAAGGGCACGAGCCGGACGTGCTCGGTTTCGGGGTGCGGGTCCTGCACGCCCTGGGCTGCGCGGACCTGATCATCACGAATGCCTCTGGTGCTTTGAATCCAGACTTCCACTCCGGTGACATCATGCTGATCGACGACCACATTAGCCTGCCGGGGTTAGTTGGACGGAGCCCGCTGGCCGGGTCTGAGGTGAATCCGAACCTGTCCCGCTTCGTCGACTTGACCGAGGCGTACGATCCCGTGCTTCGAGCAGTCGCGACCGAGGTGGCCTTAGAAAACGGAATAGCCCCGCGGCGCGGCGTTTACGTGATGGTGGGTGGTCCCCACTACGAGACGCCCGCCGAGGTGCGCTTCCTCCGTTCGATCGGTGGCGACGCGGTGGGCATGTCGACGGTTCCCGAGGTTATCGTCGGGCGTCAGCTCGCGATGCGCGTGCTGGCGCTGAGCGTCGTGAGCAACCCGGCGGCCGGTGTTCTCGCCGAGCCAATTGCCCACGAGCAGGTGCTCCAAGTCGTTGAACGAGCCGCGGGCCAGGTCGGAACGATCATCGCGGGCGTGATTGAGAGATCCGGGCCGTGAGCCAGCGTCGGGAAATGGCTGCCTGGCTATGCGCGGCTTTTGCTCTGATTATGGTCGCTGGTTGCCAGATCATTCCGTCAAGTGCACCGGTGTCGCCAACGTCGGCGCCGATTCGACCGGCCGCGACGGCCTCGATCATCCCAACGAGTTCAACCGAAAGCGCGGTCCCGGCTGGGGCGGCAGACTCGGTCACGCCCCTGGCAACCGCGACGACGGCGTTGGCGACGCCCGCGCCTTCCGTCGCGCCGTCTCCGAGCCCGACCGTGCAAGCGGCACCAACGCTCGTGCCACTTCCCCCGGCGACGCCAGTGGTGACGCCGGTCATTCCCTCGCCTGCCCCGCGCGACCTGCTCGATCTCGAACGACGTCTGGGAGCCAAGCCCGCGGCGACCCAAGTCGCGACTCCCGCAGTCGCGCCAAACTATCCAGTGGGGAGCCAGCAGACCTTCTGGGTGGCGGACCAACAGCAAAAGAACTACTTTCAGATGCATACCCAATTGCTCTATAAGACGGACCACACCTACTGGTACGTTCAGGACGGCGTCAACATCCCGGTTGCCAACCTCCAGGCAGCGGGAACGTACTTCGAACAACATACCTATCCGACCGAGCATCAGCTCTTTGGGAGCGAATGGACGCCCGGAATCGACAACGATCGCCACATCACCTTGTTAGTCGGACACGTTCCGGGGGTCGGAGGATATTACAGCACGGCCGACGAGTATCCGCGTTCGGTAAATCCGTACAGTAACCTCCGCGAGATGATCTACCTAAACGTCGACGCGGTTCAACCGGGGAACCTGGAGTTCAATGCGACGGTGGCTCACGAATTCATGCACATGATCCAGTTTCACGTTCACCGCTGGCAGGACAGTTGGATCGACGAGGGATCGGCCGAGCTCGCGGCCCAGGCCGTCACCGGAGTTGCGAGCTCGGGAGTGCCGTCGTTCGAGCGAGACCCGTCGATTCAGCTCAACGCGTGGGCCAGCGATCCATCACTCGCAATTCCCCACTATGGCGAAGCCTACCTTTTCATGCGGTACGTCGCCGAGCACTATGGTGGGTTTCAAAGTATCGGCAAGGTCATTGCCGAGCCGGCTCGCTCGATCGACAGTTTCCAAACGTTCTTCGCTTCGCTGAAACCGCCGACCGGTTTTAACGCGGTCTTCGCCGATTGGGTTGCAGCGAATGCACTCGATGATTCTTCGCTGGATAATGGCAAGTACGGCTATCGCAACCTGAGTTTAAGCATCCAAATGGCGCCCGGACCGACGGTTGGGTCGACCGTCTCGGGTTCGGTAACCGAATACGGGGCCGACTATTATCGGATTCAGACAACTGCACCGGCGACGCTCGTTTTCACCGGAACCACCTCGGTTGCCTTGACCGGGGCGAACCCGCACGCCGGCTCCTTCGAATGGTGGAGTAACCGGGGGGATTCGATTGACACGACCTTAACCCGAGTGGTCGACCTGACCAAGGTTAAGGCGGCAACCCTTAAGTTCTGGGTCTGGTACGACATCGAGCGGGACTTCGATTACGCCTACGTCGAAGTGTCGACCGATGGCGGCACGACCTGGCATACCTTGCCGGCGCCAAATACCACGGCAAGTAATCCAAACGGCCAGAACTACGGAAACGGCTTTACCGGAACGTCCGGCAGCACGACCGCGAGCTGGCTGCCAGAAAGCGTCGACCTGAGCGCGTATGCCGGTCGGCAGATCCAGTTGCGTTTCGAATACGTGACCGACGACGCCTATAACGCCGATGGCTTGGACCTCTCGGGTGTGGAAATTCCCCAGATTGGCTTCCACGACGATCCTGGGACTGACGACGGTTGGGTAGCCAAAGGCTTCGTTCGGATTACGAATCGCCTCCCGCAAGATTATTTAGTCGAGGTCCTCAACCCAAAAGGCAAGCCGTTCGTCGAGCACATGGCGATTGGCAGCGACGATCGCGGCCGGTT
This sequence comes from Chloroflexota bacterium, assembly GCA_035534155.1. GTDB lineage: Bacteria > Chloroflexota > UBA6077 > FW602-bin22 > CADDYW01 > JAJPIK01. Next base: position 9,872 of record DATLSK010000101.1, read on the forward strand.
AAGTCTGTCGGCGGGTGAAAACGTGATCGTCGCGGTGGCCGGACTGACTCCGCTGACCACTCATCACGTCCCTTTCCAAATTAGCCTGCTCCCTTCCACCGAATCTCAACCTTGACGAGCGTAGAAGCGGTTGTGGAGCACGAGAGACGGGTGTATACTCTCTGTCACCTTCGCCGATTCGGCTCGCCGTTTCCTTGTCTGATTGCCTGAAGCCAGGAATAAGGAGGACAAGGGTAAGGAAGATGACTATGCGAGGTATCAGCCAGCAGAATTGATTGAAATTATCGCGGGTGGTGTGGGCAGGCGCACGGTAATGCGCACGGGCCCTGGTTGTAGGGGAGATGGGATGGATATCGTATTGCCGAAGTGCCAGAAGTGCAAGGTTGGCGACCTCGTACCACTTTCCGACTTTGGCAGCGGCGGGGCGGCGATCCACTACAAAGCGTGGGTGTGCACGAATCCCGGGTGCGGGTTCAACATAAAGATCCGAAACGGCGACGTGTACATGAACGAGCCGATTGGCAACGGACATAACCATCCGACCCGGGGTGCACGCTTAACCTAAAGCGGGATGGCGGGTGCAGCTCTTTGGCTCTCTGCCCACAAGAGGTGTCCGAAGAACAACCGGAAACGGCGATCCACCGTAGCGAACAATCAGGGAGTCTGTTCTTCCAGGCCGGGCACCAGGTTGATCGTCATGCGGTGGTTTGGCACATCGATGGAGCTCACGACATCGGCAATCGCCGGAATCAGCATTTCGCGCGCCCCCTTGCCGACAACGTACACATCGTTACTCCCAGTTCGGAGTACCTCGCTAATCGTACCGAGTCGGCGGCCACTCGTGGTCCAGACCTCTAGCCCAACAATCTCGTGCCAATAGTACGTTTCTGGAGGAAGCTCAACGGCTTGATCAATCGGGATCTGGACATCCTGACCGGCGAGAGCTTGCGCCGTCGAAGCATCGTCGATACTGGCCAGCTTTAGCAACACCGCGCTTGGCTCGAGCCGAGCCGATTGTACGTGGTAGGGGCGGAGATTGTCTCCGAGGTGAACGGTTTGAAGTTGTAGAAACCGTTCTGGGAAGTCGGTGAGGATCTGCGCGCGAACCTCACCGGAGACTCCGACCGGACCGAGTATTCGGCCGATCACCAGAAATCGGACCGACTGCCCAGTCGGAGTAGTGCCACGGCTAAGCTGTCTCGAGGAGACAGACGGCTGTTCGTTCACGTTGCCGCCCGTTAAAGAATCTCCAATACCGCTCGCTTGCCTTGTTTCGCGGCCGCGACCTTTAGCAGCGTTCGAATTGCATTAGCAATGCGGCCTTCCTTGCCAATGATCTTCCCCATGTCGTCCTGGGCGACCTGGAGCTCAAGGATGATCGACTGCTCTCCGATGACCTGGGTCACTCGAACTTGGTCAGGATTTTCCACCAATGCCTTGGCGATGTATTCGACGAGCTCTTTCATCGGGCTCTCCTGGCGACAATGCGGTTGCGGCATACGGATGAACCGGATAGCGTTCTTAGACGAATCTAGGGCGACGTGTTGATTCTATCGAGTGAACGGATGATTAGACCGGTGAGTCGGCAGTGGTAGCTTCAGAAGCAGCAATCTCTGGCGCTTTCACCAGAACGTCGGTCCATCCGAGAATTCGCCGAACAGCATCGGTTGGCTGGGCTCCGTGTGATAGCCAATATCGAACCTTTTCGGAGTTCACGCTGGCCGTCGGGGGATTGGTCAGTGGGTTATACAAGCCGACCGTTTCGATGAAGCGCCCATCGCGTGGTGAGCGCGAATCCGCCACGACAACGCGGTAGCTGGGTTGTTTTTTAGCGCCCATCCGACGCAGTCGGATTTTAACTGGCATCTGCGGTTGTGGTCCTCCGTGAGTGTGATTGACAATAATATGGAACGCGAGCTAGCGGAATAACTGCTAAATGATAGCACGTCAACGCTTAGAGCGTCAATGCCAATCACATGAACAAAGAATGCCAGATCTGGCCACGCGAAGTCCTTGTCAGTATACTGGGATGGACGAGTCGCAAGGAGGCGAGGAGTGGACGACCAATCCCTGAGCTTTGAAAGAATCCTCTCGACCCTGCGCAAGATCGCATGGGTCATGGATCGCGGTCTCACGGGTGGAGACCAGGCGCGGAGTCGATGAATCTTCGTGAGATGTTGTCCACGCAGCGGTTGACCGATTTTTGGACAATTCTGCGTGAAATTGATCCCCAAACGATTATACGGGAAGCCGATCAACCGGTGCGGCTGATTATCTGTGGCTCGCCCGGGGTTGGTAAGCGAACCCTGGCCCGAGCGTTCACCGGGGGCAGTATCGTCAGCCCCGGTTTAACGGTCGACGTCTGCGACATGCCGGATGACGTGCCGGTGGCATTGCCCAACGCCGATTTATACGTTTACGTTGCAAACGCGGATATTCCACTCGGGGCCTTGCAGCGCGATCATCTCGGACAACTGGCGCGCCGACCCGGCGCAGTGGTGTGCGCCTTAAACCATTTCCTTCGCAACGGTGAGTCGGATTCGCTTCATGTGGAGAACGGCGGCAGCGAGGTGCTTGGTTTGACTCCCGAGGGCCTCGTGTCGTTTAATGCGCTCGATCGCTCGACGGTCGAGGGCGATCTGGCCGTCACGATGCTTCGCGCCGTCCCTCACTTGTGCCTGCCATTTGGGCGTCATTTGCCAGCGTTGCGTGAGGCCGCGGCACAACAACTCATTGGCGAAGCAGCGCGGGCGAACGCCGAATTCGTCGTGATCTCGAGCGTGCCCGGTATGTTGCCAATCCTGGGATCGCTCGCCACCGCGGGTGCCGACGTCGTGGTCTTGACCAAGAATCAGATTATGCTCCTGTTAAAGCTAGCCCTGGTCTACCAACGGCCAATCGACCGACGCCTTCAAGTGCTGGCTGAGGTCATTCCGGTGATCGGTGCGGCCTTCTTCTGGCGGTCGGCGGCTCGGTTCGCGGTGGCATTACTCCCTGGGCCGGTCGCGATCGCGCCACGCGGAATTATCGCCTACGTTGGCACCTACGTTGCCGGCAAGTCCGGACAGTATTACTATCGCTGGGGACAGCGGCCGTCCTCAGAGGTGCTGGACCGTTTTGGTCAGGAGGCGATCAGCCAAGTTAATGCGGTCGCGCCGCGGCTTGGTAAGATCGCACGCCGATTGCGTTTTCCATAACTACCTGATAGCATGACGCGCGGCGTTTTGCAGTTTACAGTCGATGGGACGGTTGCTACTTCGAATATTTCATGGCGTCGGCGAGTTGTGCAGACAGCCCTTACCAGGGACACCCGGTCGGCTGGCCGATGGCATACATTTTGCGCCCCGGCTGGCGTTATCATTGTAGTGCTTTGGCATTACACGTCCTCTGGTTCTGGTCCGTCTGAATGCCTAGGAGATGAAAATCGTGTCTGAACCTTTGAAGATACTGGTGTGCTCCGCGGAGATGGTGCCCTTCGCGAAGACCGGCGGCTTAGCTGACGTAACCGGCGCACTTCCGAAGGCACTGGCCCGCCTCGGCCATGACGTCCGCGTTGTGCTTCCGCGTTACGGCCGGATTGATCTTGGTCGTTTCAACATCACCGAAGAGTTGTCCTCGTTTTCGGTGCCGATGGATGCCGCCTCGGAAACAGTCTCGGTGCTCAAAACCGATAGCGTCCCGGGCGTTCCGGTGTACTTCGTGAACAGCGAGAAGTACTTCACGCGCGAAGGGATCTACGGTTATCCAGATGATGGTGAGCGTTTCATTTTGTTCTGCCGGGCCGCGCTCGAAATGTTGCGCCGATTGAACTGGCAGCCGGACATTATCCATTGCAACGACTGGCACACCGGCATTATTCCGAACTGGTTGAAAACCATCTATCGAAACGATCCGTTTTTCGAGCGGACGGCAACGGTTTTCACGATTCACAACCTGCAATATCAGGGGCTGTTTGGCTGGCGCATCCTCGAAGTGGCCGGAATCGACGAATATGGATTTCTGCACCACCCGGAGATTGGCGAGCTGGCCGAAGTCGTCGACTTGATGGCGCGGGGTTTGCATTTCTCCGACGTCATCAACACCGTGTCCGAACGGTATGCCCAAGAGATCTTGACTCCCCAGTTTGGCGAGAAGCTGGATCCCTTGCTGCACGATCGTCAGGATCGGCTGTTCGGTATCTTGAACGGTGTCGACTACGATGAAATCAACCCGGCGACCGACAAGTACATTGCGAAGAACTTTGATGTGGAGCATCTGGAAGACCGGGTGGCGAACAAGCTGGCGCTGCAAAAAGAGGCGAACCTGCCCCAGGATCCGGACATTCCGTTGATTGGCATGGTGTCCCGCATGGTCGATCAGAAAGGCTTCGATCTGTTAGCCGAGTGTTTCGACGCGATGATGCAGTGTGTGAACGTTCAGTTCGTGCTTCTGGGCACCGGTGATCAGCACTATCACAACGTTTTTCAAAAGTTCGCGGAGACGTATCCGAATCGCGCCGCGATTTACTTGACCTTCAACGCGGCGCTGGCACAGAAAATTTACGCCGGATCCGACATGTTCTTGATGCCGTCGCGATTTGAGCCGTGCGGCCTTGGTCAGATGATCAGCTTGCACTATGGCTCGATCCCGATTGTACGGCAAACTGGTGGACTGGCGGACACGATCCAGGACTTCGAACCGACAAACCAGACCGGGAACGGGTTCTCTTTCGACCGATACGATCAGATCGACCTCTACACGGCGGTGGTGCGCGCGGTCGAGAACTACAAGTATCGGTCGACCTGGCAAATGCTACGCGAGCGGGGCATGCGGGCTGACTTTTCGTGGGGCGCGTCGGCTCGCCGTTACGAGGACTTGTATCGCAAAGCGCTCGAGTTCCACGCCTCGCCGAGCCAAAGTGCGACGATGGGCCGGTAGAAAGGAAAGCTGTCATGCCGCAACTACGCCAGGATCTCGTCACCGGTCAGTGGGTCGCGATCGCGACCGAACGGGCCAAGCGGCCCAGTTCTTTCAGTCGCGGCGCGACTGTAGCCGTCCCGCCGTCGGCGCAATGCCCGTTTTGTCTGGGACACGAATCAATGACCCCGCCGGAAGTGATGGCATACCGCCAGCCTGGTACCGCGCCGAACACCCCGGGTTGGGAGCTTCGGGTGGTGCCCAACCTATTCCCCGCATTCGGTCCAGCTAACGAGCAACCAGTCCAGTCATCAGTCGGGCCATACCGCACTATGACTGGTGTCGGGGTGCACGAAGTTTTGATCGCGAGTCCTGGGCACCAGCAGGACATTTCCCAGCTTGCGCTCGGCCAGGTCGAGCAGATCGTTCGGGCATACGTGGATCGCTACAACGCGAATCGAGACAATCCGGCGATCAAGTATCTCTTGATCATCAACAATCACGGGAAGGAAGCCGGGGCGTCACTGGAACATCCCCATTCCCAATTATTCGGCATTCCGGTGGTGCCGTTTAACGTTCAGGAAGAGCTCGACGGAGTCGCCCGTTATCGCACCGAGACGGGACGTTGCGTTTATTGCGATATCCTCGAAAATGAAACGTCGACAGTCGAGCGCGTGATTGCCGAAAACGACCACTTTCTGGTGTACGCTCCCTTTGCCTCTCGAACGCCATTTGAAGCGTCGATTCTGCCGAAGTGGCATGCATCGCATTTCGAAGAGATGTCGACCGACCAGCGAAACAGCTTTGCCGAGGCGCTGAAAGGGCTCACCGCGCGCTTCTTCGCCGGACTGAACGACCCGCCGTTTAACTTTTTCATTCACACGGCACCGAATCACACCGGCGCGGATCTCGACTATCACTGGCATCTCGAGCTGCTGCCAAAACTGGCGATTGCCGCGGGATTCGAGCTAGGTAGCGGCGTGATGATCAACGTGGCAACGCCCGAAGCAGCCGCCGAGTTTCTGCGTGGTGTCGATTCGTCGGCATTGTCGACCAGTGAGACGAGTCCAGCCGTTCATTAGGGCCCCCGGTCCGTGGCACGGTTCTCGCTCGTAAGTGGCAGCCAGGAGGACGGACGACATGGTTGGCTTGCTCTGGGCCCTGATTGTGATTCTGGCGATAATCTGGTTTGTGGGGTTCCTCATCGCGCACGTTGCCAGCCCGCTGATCCACGTACTCCTGGTCGTCGCTCTGGTACTATTGGTCTGGAACGTCCTCACTGGGTCGCGTGCTGCCTGAAAGTTGGTGGGCACCGGACCGTCAGAGGGCCACCTCTGACGGTATAGCAGTTGACCGACTGATCGGGCCGGCCAAGCCGGCTTTTGGCAGTTGTTTCAATTGAATTCGCTCGAAAGCTGTGCTATACTCAAGGCAGTTCAATAGGGCCCTTGTGATTGGCTCTCACCTTTAAACCAGTCCTGTGAGGCTGGAAAGGGGATGTGTGACCGATGATATTGACCTGCACCAAAGCCCCTTGCCCACGTTCCGCGTTGGGTGAGGGGCTTTTTGTTGCCCGAGGCTGGATGGGCAAGGCGAAAGGGTTGAAGAATGGCTGACCGGGTGATTCTGTCGGGGGTAGACCTCCAGCGCGCGCTGGCGCGCATCGCCCACGAGATCATCGAGCACAATCGCGGGGTCGAACGGATCGTGCTCATTGGCATTCGCACGCGAGGCGTGACCCTTGCGAAGCGTCTGTCGCTAAAGTTCCATGAGTTAGAAGGCGTGCACGTTCCGCAGGGTGAGCTGGATATCACGTTGTATCGCGACGATCTGGCACAGCGCCGCCATCAACCCCCGCTTGGACCGAGCGATGTGCCGGTTTCGTTGACTGACCGCCAGATTGTCCTGGTGGACGATGTCATCTTTACGGGGCGCACGGTCCGGGCGGCGCTGAACGCGGTGATGGATTACGGACGGCCGCGGAGTGTCCAGCTCGCGGTTTTGATCGACCGCGGTCACCGCGACCTCCCGATTCGGCCCGATTACGTTGGCAAGAACGTGCCGACCGCCCTCGACGAAGAGGTGCAGGTCCGACTAGAAGAAACCGATGGGGTTGACGAAGTCGTCATCCGTCGGCCGTGAGGACAGGGAAGCATGAACCGTAAAGACGTACTCGACCTGGACGACTTTTCGGCTGACGAGATCGAGCGGGTCCTGGTTGGCGCGGAAGCAATGCGCGAAGTTCTCTCGCGACCGATCAAAAGGGTTCCGCCGTTGCGCGGCAAGACGATCGTGAATCTGTTCTACGAGGCGAGCACGCGCACTCGAATCTCTTTCGAGCTTGCCGCGAAGAACTTGTCTGCCGACGTGGTGAACGTTTCCGCCTCGGGAAGCTCGGTGGAAAAAGGCGAATCGCTGGTCGATACCATCCGGACGCTTCAAGCACTCGGGGCCGACGTGGTGGTGATGCGCCACTCGCTCGCCGGGGCGCCGTATCTGGTCGCTCAGCACCTGCGCGGGTCGGTGATCAACGCCGGAGATGGCTGGCACGCGCATCCGACCCAAGCGCTGCTCGATCTTTTCACAATTCGCCAGCGCTTCACTCGGCTCAACGGACTGAACGTCGTCATTGTCGGGGACATTCTGCACAGTCGGGTGGCGCGATCCAATGTCTGGGGGTTGAGCCGCATGGGCGCTCGGGTGATCCTTTGTGGGCCGCCCACGCTGATACCGGACTTCGGGGCGAACGGCCACCGGGCCGGCCTGCCGCCGGTTGAGATCGATTACGATTTCGACCGCTGTATCCAGCGAGCCGACGTGGTGATGGCGCTGCGCATCCAAAAAGAGCGCCAGGTCGGTGGCCTGCTCCCCAATTTACGGGAATACGTGAAGCTCTACCAACTGACCGAAGAGCGCCTCAAGCGCGCTCGCCCCGGCGCTTTAGTGATGCATCCCGGACCGATGAACGAAGGCGTCGAAATCGAACCGGCCGTGGCGCGTGGCAGCCAATCGGTAATCGAGGAACAGGTCACCAATGGCGTAGCGATCCGGATGGCGCTGCTTTACCTGGTGGCGGGCGAGCGAGCCGATCTCGCGGTGGCTTGAGGGAATAGGGGGGAACATGCAAGGTGAGGGAAACGTGGATATTCTAATTCGAGGGGGACGGGTCATCGATCCCGACGGCGACGTCGACCGCATCGCGGACGTTTGGGTCCGCAATGGCGCGATCGACGAGATCACTCCCCCTCGTACGGCTCCGGAAGGACGGCGCGGCCTGTTGGTACTCGACGCGAGCGATAAGGTTGTTTGCCCTGGTTTGGTCGACGTTCACACCCATCTGCGCGACCCGGGGCAGGAAGAGAAAGAGACGATCGCGACCGGGGCGCTCGCCGCGGTCCGGGGCGGTTTCACGACAATCTGCTGTATGGCAAATACGTCACCGCCGGTCGACAATCGGGCTCTCGTCGAGTACATTCTACGCACCGCAAATGCCGTTGGCCTGGCGCGGGTTTATCCGCTGGCGACAGTTACACTCGGGATGGCCGGCCGCGAGCTGGCCGAAATGGCGGACCTCGCCGAGGCCGGGGCGGTCGCCTTTTCCGACGATGGCAAGCCGATAATGGATAGTGCGGTCATGCGCCACGCTCTCGAGTACAGCCGGTTGATCGATCGTCCGATCATGGTCCACGAGGAAGACGCCGCCTTGACCGGTGGGGCAGTGATGAACGAAGGACCGGTCGCCACGCGACTTGGCTTGAAGGGCTGGCCGGGCATCGCGGAGGAGATTATGATCGCCCGCGACTTGCTCCTGCTCGAGCACGTTGGGGGACGACTTCACCTGGCCCACGTCACCACGGCTGGCGGAGTGGATCTGATCCGGCGGGCCCGCGAGCGTGGTCTGCGATTCAGCGCGGAAACGACGCCTCATCATTTGACGATGACCGACGAATGGGTCGCCGGTTATCGACCGTCTGGAAAGACGGCTATCCCGTACGACACGGATACTAAGATGAATCCCCCGCTGCGGACCGAGCACGACCGGCAGGCGCTGATCGACGCAGTGCGCGACGGAACGCTCGATTTCATCTCGACCGACCACGCGCCGCACGCCGAAGTGGACAAGATGTGCGAATATGGCGCCGCGGCGTTTGGCATCACCGGCCTGGAAACTGCGCTCGGCTCACTGCTCGGATTGGTTCACGAAGGTCAGCTTGAGCTGGATTTGCTGATCCGTCGACTCACGATCGACGCGGCGCACTCCTTCAACTTGCCGGCGGGGACGTTGCGACCGGGAGCACCGGCCGACGTCTGCATCTTCGATCCAAATCACGTCTGGACAGTCGAACCAAGCCGCTTCGCATCGAAGGGGAAGAATACGCCATTGAAGGGTGAAAGTCTGCGCGGTCAGGTCACGGCAACAGTTTGTCGCGGCCGTCTGGCCTATCTGAATGAAGAGCGGCAATCAATTGTCAGCGGTGAGGAGGTGATTGCGTGACCTCGCGAGCCGCGCTCGTCCTCGAAGACGGCAGTATCTTTCGAGGCGAATCCTTCGGAGCGCCGATCGACGGCGAAGGCGAAGTGGTTTTTAATACCTGCATGACCGGCTATCAGGAAATCGCCACCGATCCGTCGTACGGTGGGCAGATCGTCACTCTGACCTACCCTCTCATCGGCAATTATGGCATCGCGCACGCGCACGAAGAGTCTCGGCGCCCCTGGATCGCCGGACTGATCGTCCGCGAGTATTACGCGGATCCAAGTAACTGGAATTCACACGGCGCCCTGGGGCCGTTTCTTCAGAGGCATGGAATTCCAGCGTTCCAGGGAATTGACACCCGTGCTCTGACCCGCCACTTACGCGCCCGGGGTACGCTCCGCGCCGTGATGGTCAGCGACGCGGTCGGAATCCCTGACGCTGAGCTCGTGGCGCGGGCGCGCCGGGTGACGCCACTGAGCGAGAAAGATCTGGTCGCCCAGGCGACGATTGTCAAAACCGTTGAATGGCAAGTCGAACCTGCCTCCGCGGCGGGAAAACACGTCGTGGTCGTCGACTGCGGGATCAAAGAAAATATCCTGCGATCTCTGGCGAGACGGGGCGTGCGTATTACCGAGGTGCCTTTCACCGCTTCGGCCGCTGATGTATTGGCTCTACGGCCCGATGGGATCGTCGTGTCGAACGGGCCAGGCGACCCGGCACGCTTGACCGATTGCGTGGCAACGATGTCTGCGCTGTTAACGTCGCGGGTTCCGATCATGGGGATTTGCCTCGGACATCAGATCCTCGGTCAGGCACTTGGCGGAACGACAAGCCGCCTGCCCTTCGGCCACCACGGCGGAAATCACCCGGTTCAGGATACCCGGACCGGTCGCGTGCACATCACGTCTCAGAACCACGAATTTCAGGTCGATCCTGACTCGATCGATCCGAAGACCGGCTTCTACGTCAGTCAGATCAATCTGAATGATCGATCGGTCGAGGGTTTAGCCCACGAAAGCTGGCCGGTCTTTTCCGTCCAGTACCATCCGGAAGGCGCGCCGGGCCCCCAGGATAATCAGAATCTGTTCGACCGATTCATCTCCCATTGTGAGAAGGCTCAATGAACGCTGGAAACGTCCGAAAAGTTCTGGTAATCGGCTCGGGGCCGATTGTCATTGGTCAGGCCGCCGAGTTCGACTACGCTGGTACCCAGGCGTGCAAGGCTCTGCGCGAGGAGGGGATCACGTCGGTCCTGGTCAACTCGAATCCGGCGACGATTATGACCGACCCGGGCGTTGCCGACGTCGTCTACGTTGAACCGCTCACCGTCGAGGTCATCGAGCGGATCATCGCCCGGGAGCGACCGGATGGCTTACTCCCGACTCTCGGCGGCCAAACCGGCCTGAATTTAGCCGTCGAGCTCAGCGACGCCGGGGTACTCGATCGCCATAACGTTCGCCTGCTCGGTACGCCCTTGGAGACGATTCGGAACGCCGAAGACCGCGATCTGTTCAAGCGACTGCTGCAGTCGATTGACGAGCCGGTGCCGCCGAGTGGCACAGTCCAATCGCTTGCCGAGGCGCAAACGCTCCGACAGGAGATCCCGCTGCCATTGGTGATTCGCCCGGCTTTCACCCTGGGCGGAACGGGCGGCGGAATCGCTCGGACCGAGGAGGAATACGTCCGAATTGTCGAACGCGGTTTGCAGGCTAGCCCGATTCACCAGGTGCTGATCGAGCGCAGCCTCGAGGGCTGGAAAGAGATCGAGTACGAAGTGATGCGGGATTCGGCAGATACCTGCATTACGGTGTGCAACATGGAAAACTTCGACCCGATGGGCGTGCACACCGGCGACAGCATCGTCGTGGCACCGAGTCAGACGCTTTCCGATAAAGAGTATCAGATGCTCCGCTCGGCGGCTCTGAAGATCATTCGGGCGCTGCGGATCGAGGGAGGCTGTAACATTCAGCTTGCCCTGGATCCGAACTCGAGCAACTACTACGTCATCGAGGTAAATCCGCGCGTCAGCCGATCCTCGGCCCTGGCGTCTAAAGCGACCGGCTACCCGATCGCTCGGGTCGCGGCGAAGATCGCGGTTGGCCGCCGGCTCGACGAGATTGCGAACGCTGTCACCAAGAAGACGAGCGCGGCCTTCGAGCCAGCTTTGGACTATTGCGTGGTGAAGATTCCGCGCTGGCCTTTCGATAAGTTCCCCTCCGGCGATCATACGCTTGGGACGCAAATGAAGGCGACCGGCGAGGTGATGGCGATTGACCGAAACTTCGAGGCGGCGCTGCAGAAGGCGGTCCGCAGCCTCGAAATCGGCGGCCGCAGCCTCGCCTGGGAAAGCCCAGCCTGGCGTGGCCCGGTCAACGATCGTCTCTGGGACCAGATCGAGCGCGCAACCGACGTGCGGCTCTGGGCGATCATGGCAGCGCTGCGCCGCGACGTGGAGCCCGTTGAGATCTGCCGACGTAGCGGGATTGACCCCTGGTTCGTGCGACGGCTACAGCGGCTGGTTTACATGGAGCGGCGTCTCCTGGCGGAGTCGCTGACTCCCGAGCTGTTGCGTGAGGCGAAGCGGCTCGGGTTTTCGGACGTCCAGGTTGGCACGCTCGCCGACCGGTTACCCGAACAGGTCCGGGAAGCGCGGGATCAGTGGAACCTTCGACCGGTCTATAAAATGGTCGATACCTGCGCGGCGGAGTTCGAGGCGGCGACGCCCTATTTCTATTCGACTTATGAAGAAGAGAACGAGGCGCTGCCCGATACTGGCGCCGCGGCGCTTGTCATTGGCTCGGGTCCGATTCGAATTGGTCAGGGGATCGAGTTTGATTACTGCAGTGTCCATTCGGCCTGGGCGCTCCAACAGGCCGGCGTTCAGTCGCTGATGGTCAATTCGAACCCTGAAACAGTGAGCACTGATTTCGATACATCGGATCGTCTCTACTTTGAGCCCCTTGACGAAGAGAGTGTCCGCGATGTCCTGGAGAACGAAGGGCTCTCGCGTACGTCGGTGATTACCCAGTTTGGCGGCCAGACCGCGATCAACTTGGCCGAACCGCTTGCCCACGCCGGCGCGACCTTGATCGGCAGCGACGTCGAGGCGATCGACCTGGCCGAGGATCGTCGGCGTTTCGAGGACTTCCTGGCGCACCTGGGCATTCCTCAACCGCCGGGCGGCGCGGTGACCAAGGTCGAGGACGCCCTGGTTATTGCCGAGAACATTGGTTACCCGGTCCTGGTACGACCGTCCTACGTACTGGGCGGTCGAGCGATGGAGATCGTCTACAATGCCGACGAGCTGGTCCGGTACGTTACCGCGGCGAGCGACGTTTCCCAAAAGAAGCCGATCCTCGTCGACAAGTATCTGGAAGGTCGGGAGGTCGAAGTCGACGCGATTTGCGACGGGGACGACGTCTTGATTCCCGGGATCATGGAACACATCGAGCGGGCCGGCGTGCACAGCGGCGATAGTATCGCGGTGTATCCGGCACAGAACCTCAGTCCGGAGCAAGAAGCCGCCTTGATCGATTACACGGTACGGATTGGCCGAGCGCTCCAGGTCAAAGGGCTGATGAACGTTCAGTACGTCGTCTTCCAGGGGCAGGTCTATGTCCTCGAGGTGAATCCTCGGGCAAGTCGCACCGTTCCCTTCCTGTCGAAAGTAACGGCTATTCCGATGGTTCGTATCGCGACCTGGATCGCCCTGGGCCGCTCTCTGCAGGCGCAAGGGTATCACACCGGCCTTTGGCCGAAGCAAAGCCTGGTGGCGATCAAAGCGCCGGTTTTCTCGATGGCGAAGCTGGTTGGTGTGGATACCTATCTCGGGCCGGAGATGAAGTCGACCGGCGAAGTGATGGGTATCGACCGCACCTATCTGGCGGCGCTGACCAAGGCGCTGCTGGCGTCGCGAGCGAGCTTGCCGAAAGATGGGAACCTTCTCCTGAGTATTGCCGATCGGGATAAGCCCGAAGCGCTTCCTCTGATTCGACGCCTGACCGAGCTTGGCTTCGGCCTCTACGCGACGGCAGGAACGGCCCGCTTGATCGAAGGGCTCGGTGTGTCGGTCCTCGGAGTCGCGCGCAAACTACGTGAAGGACATCCGAACGTGGTCGATTTGATCGAGCAGGGACGGGTCCAGGGTGTGGTGAATACCGTAACCGGAATCCGCACACCGACGCAAGATGGCTACGCCGACGGCTTCGACATTCGACGCACCGCTACCGAGCGCGGCATCGCGTGTTATACCAGCCTGGACACCTTGCGCGCGGCAATCGAGGCAATCGACGACTCCGAGCGCGGCTACAGTGTCGTGCCCCTCGTCGAGTATCTCGACTCGGTCGAGCCCGCGACTGCGGGCGATCGGTCGTCGCGGTGAAAACAGGCTTGGCATCGGTCATCGCCAATGACGAAATCGCGGAACGAGTCTACGTCGTCCGACTCGAAGAGCCAGACCAGGCGCGCGACGTTCGGGCCGGTCAGTTCGTTCACGTGAAATGTGGAGGAACCGCAGATCCATTATTGCGTCGACCGCTGAGCGTCTTGCGCACCGGCGCGAACCCGCGCAATCGGCTGCCGGCCGGCCAGTATGACGTATTGTACGACGTGGTCGGGCGCGGTACTGACCTGTTGAGCCACTTGCGCCCGGGTGATCTGGTCGACGTGCTCGGACCGCTCGGGCAGCCATTTCAGATCGAGCGCACGACGAAGCGGCTTTTGCTGGTCGGCGGCGGGGTTGGCATCGTGCCCCTCGTCGCCCTGGCCGAAGAGGCGCTCCGTCGTCAGCTCGAAGTGACTCTCCTGGCGGGATTTCGTAACGCGAGAAAGGCCTTCCCGGCCAATCTGGTTCCCGAGGAAGTTGAGTACGTCGTCGCGACGGACGACGGCAGTCTCGGTCACGCCGGGTTAGTGACGGCTTTGATTCCGAGCTACCTGAATTGGGCCGATCAGCTCTGCGCCTGCGGCCCGAAGCCGATGCTCAAGGCGCTGACCGAATTGCCACGCACGCGAAAGCTGCCAACTCAGATCGCAATGGAAGAGCACATGGGCTGCGCGATGGGGGTCTGTCTTGGCTGCGTCGTGCCGACACGCCACGGCTATCAGCGTGTCTGTCGAGATGGGCCGGTGTTTTCCTTAGAGGAGATTATCTGGTCATGACGAATCTCAGCGTCGAACTCGCTCCTCGTCATGCGAGTGGCTTGAGCTTGAAGAATCCGGTTTTAGCAGCGTCGGGGACTTTTGGCTACGGAAACGAGTATGCCAAGCTGATCGACGTGAACCGATTGGGAGCGGTCGTTAGCAAGGCGATTACCCTTCGGCCGCGCGAGGGCAACGCCCAGCCCCGGATCGCCGAAACGCCTTCAGGCATGCTCAATGCGATTGGCTTACAGAACGTCGGATTAAACGTCGCGGTTCGTGAGAAGGCGCCAATGTGGGCATCGTGGTCGGTGCCGGTCATCGCTAACATTGCCGGATTCACGGTCGACGAGTACGTTCGAGTCGCCGAGACGCTCTCGGAAACGCCCGGGGTCGCGGCAATCGAGTTGAACATTTCCTGCCCCAACGTGGCATCGGAAGGTGAAATGTTTGGCTTGAGCGGTGCGAGCGCGGCATTGGTCACCCGCGAAGTTCGCGCGGTCTGCGACGTGCCGTTGTTAGTGAAGCTGTCGCCGAACGTGACCGACATCGTGGAAATCGCCCGAGCGGTCGTGGACGCGGGAGCCGACGCATTAACGTTGATCAATACGATACCCGGCATGGTTATCGATGTTCGGCGCCGCCAGCCATACCTGGCCAACCTGACCGGCGGGTTGTCGGGACCGGCGATTCGCCCGATCGCCGTCCGAATGGTTTGGCAGGTGGCGCAAGCGGTCGACGTGCCGATTGTTGGGGTTGGCGGGGTCGCGTCGACGGATGACGCGCTCCAGTTTATCATGGCCGGTGCGAGCGCCGTCCAGATCGGCACCGGGACGTTCGTGAACCCCGGCACGATGCTTGACGTCGTCGATGGTTTGCAGGTCTTCCTCGAGAGCGAGGGCATCGAAGACGTCAACGATCTCATTGGTGTCGCCGCGCGCCGTGCAGAGACCAATTTCGAGGCTTAACCGACATGGAGCTCGACGCGGAAGTCAGCCTGGATCCAGAGCGTCAGCGCCAGGCGCGACGCTACTCGAGCCAGCGCCGCGCAATTGCGCTGGCCGAATTGGCGATTGCCGGAGTGTATCTCGGTGGCCTGATCCTAGCCGGTGAGACGAATCGCCTCCGTGACGCCGCTGTCGGCTTAACCGGAGGGCGAGTCGCGTCCATCGCGTTGTTTTTCCTGGTCATCTGGGCCGGCTATTTGATCATATCTTTGCCGCTGGGGATTGTTAGCGGCTGGATGCTGCCACGGCGCTATGGCATGTCAGTCCAGACTTTTGGGCAGTGGTGTGTGGACTGGCTCAAGGGTGAGACGATCGCGATTGTGATCGGAGCGGCGATGATCGAGGTCGTCTATGCCTTGTTGCTCGCGACCCCCGCGTACTGGTGGCTGGTGGCAGGCGTCCTGTATCTCGCGTTCGTCGTTGGCATGGCGAACCTGGCGCCGATTCTCCTCTTGCCACTTTTCTACAAGCTAACCCCTCTGGATTTGCCTAACCTGGAAGAGCGGCTCGAAACGCTGGCCAGGGAGGCTCGGGTGCGCGTCCGCGGAGTATTCCGAATGAATCTTAGCGCTAAGACCACGGCGGCGAATGCCGCGCTCATGGGACTTGGCAACACCCGGCGCGTGGTGCTTGGCGACACTCTCCTCGACAACTATTCCTCGGATGAAATCGCCGTCGTTTTCGCCCATGAGTTGGGTCACCACGTCCACGGCGACGTGCCGCGACTGATTGGGACTCAGGCCGTGGCGACAGTGGTTGGGCTCTACCTGGCAAACATCGCGCTGAGTTGGGGGGCAGCGAATCTGGGCTATCGCGGAATTGCCGACGTGGCCGACTTACCGCTGCTGATTCTGATATTGGGAGTTGTCAGCGCGGCGACGGCGCCGCTGCTGAATGGGCTGTCGCGAAAGATGGAACGAGCGGCCGATTGGTACGCCCTGAGCTTGACCCAGATGCCCGGTGCTTTCATCTCAACGATGACCCGATTGGCGAATCAGAACCTGGCCGAATACCAGCCCGCGCCCTGGGTTGAGGTTCTCTTCTATGACCACCCATCGATTGCTAATCGTGTCCGATTAGCGCAACGCTTCGCGCACGAGCGCGGGGTTGCTCAATGAAGCGCTTGTCGGGGCGTTCAAACGTGGGATTTCCGATTCGTCAGTTGGTGATCGTTACGTCACTCGCGGTTTGCGGGCTCGTAGGGATGTCTTTCGCGCGACTGGCGATCAGTGAATATCAACTCAATTTGCAGAAGCAAGTGCTCGTCGAGAGCGTGAATCGACTGAAAGTCGAAAATCAAAGCCTTCAGGCGAAGATCGATTACTTGCAAACCGATGCCGCGATTGAAAAGCTGGCGCGAGAAGAACTTGGCTGGACCAAACCGGGCGACACGGCGGTCATCGTTTTGACCAGCCACCCGACTCCGCCTTTGACCAAACCCGCTCAAGCAGCTATTCCGACCCGAATGCTACCGATTTGGCGTCAGTGGTGGAACGTGTTCTTTGCTTCTCCTTCGTCTCGTCCTTAGGAATCGGGTCACATGCGCACGGTTTGGGCGCGCGGTATGTTCACGAGACCGCGCCCTCGGCATCGGTCAGACCAAATAGAGCACATGATCGGCAGCCAAATATTAGCCTTGTAGCGCGGGGGAGCTTGTTACCCGCGCTACAAGGCTAATGGTGGTTGGCTCAATACCCTGGCAACGTGCTGAGAAGCTGCTGAATTCTCGCTCGTCAGCTACTTCATCAGCGCTTCCTCTGGCTGCCGAGATCTCATTGAGTAGTCTACATCTTGCTGATGGGCAATCGCTTCCCGCAACGAGACAATGCGTGCTTCCGCGGCATCCAGTCGAGCCTGAAGCTTTGATTCGAACTGGAGCAAGAGATCTAGCATAGCCTCGGCTTGACCCTGCAATGCTGCCTTGGCCTCGATCAGTTGGGATTCTAGTTCGCGGTCGTAATCCGTGGCCATGACTCTTCGTCCTCTCCGGCGTCAATCGTTACAGACTTTCGTCATTCGTGTCGATCAAGTCGCATTTTACGTCTGGCGACAGGTCAAGTCGATTAAAGCGCCTTACGTTTTGATTAAGCGTGAGTTAGAGATTTTGGTACTCGCGGGTATAGATTGCGCGCGAAAGCCAATAAAGCGGCGCCCGGTCGATGGCAAGCAGCCACGACGTGTCGTGCTCGATCGGTCACGGCGGATAACCGGTCGGCGTCGCGCTCTTGAACGATTCCGCGCATTCAGCGACCAGCCTCGCGACGACGTTCTGAACACCGGCCGAACGCCTGGCTGCGACTTGTGCCAATCGGGCGCAGTTCCAGGCTGCCGAGACCACCGATGCTGGCTGGATCTGTTTGAAGAGCGTGCTAGAAGCCCTCACGGGCCGTGAGTATCATTGCCGGGGAAGAAGATTGGGCGGTGGAGGGTATCTCTGGTGCGTGGTATCATTGGGACATCCGAGTGGGAACGTGACCAAAGGAAGCCAAGCGCATGCCGAAACGACGAGAGCGACGGGGAAAATCGACCAGAGCCACTCCACAGACCGCGGGGCCGCGCCGGAGCAATCGGTTGCTTTACATTGTCATAATGCTACTCACGGCGTTGTCAATGATGGCACTGGTCGTGGCTGGATTTTTGAACTATTCGACCCCGAGCGTCGCACCGGGGTTGACTCCAACCCTCGTGCCGATCGCGACCCCTCGGGCAATCGTAGCGCCCCAACTGCCAATAGTCGTCACCTTTCCCGAGGGGTGGTTTTGATCGAAAGCCCTTTCTCAGGATCTAACAATCCAGTAAGGCTTCCAGTTTTTTGAGAAGGGTTAGTGGGCTGTATGGCTTGGTCAGATAATCGTCCGCCCCCGCGGCTTGGCCTTCGGCACGATCACGGTCCCCATTGAATGCAGTCAGGATGACGACCCTCGTTCGATTTGCACCCAGTTTTTCTTTGATTTGACGGCACGCCTCGTAGCCGCTCAACAATGGCATCCGAACGTCCATAAAAACGACGTCCGGCGCTTCCTCGACGGCGATCGCGACCGCGTCAACGCCGTTGGTGGCTTCCAGAATTTGGTAGTCGGGTCCCAGCGTCAGCCGAATCAGGCGACGCAGAGCCGCATCGTCGTCCACCAACAAGATTTTGCGCATATCCTCCCCCCACTGGTCAAGCTTGCGCCCGACCGCCCTCACCGAGATTCAAAAATGGGAGTAACCAGACGCTTCTTCGGACCAGCCGGCATGCTGGTGGGAACAAGCGCCTGGTTACTCCCTCCCACCAGGTCGTGTTTAGAGGTCCGATAAGATCGCGTCGATCGTTTCGACGGACTCGTCAATTTCGGCTTCGCCGATGATCAGCGGCGGCACCATGCGAATGGTCTGTGGTCCGGTGTTGTTCAGAATCAGACCGCGCTTCAGGCCTTCCATCACAACTTTACCCGCCGATTCGCTTTTCAGATCGAAGGCAACCATGAGACCGATGCCGCGGATCTCGGAAATAATCGGCTGGCGACTTTGGAGCTCGTGGAGCTTGGCCAATGCATACTGTCCGATTTC
This sequence comes from Chloroflexota bacterium, assembly GCA_035534155.1. Lineage (GTDB taxonomy): Bacteria > Chloroflexota > UBA6077 > FW602-bin22 > CADDYW01 > JAJPIK01. The sequence continues at coordinate 28,943 of DATLSK010000101.1, forward strand.
AGCGCTGTGGCCGGCTAAATCCTCTCGGAAGATGGTTCCGACGGTTGCGACACCTGCCGCGCAGGCAAGCGGACTTCCTCCAAACGTCGAGCCGTGGTCACCTGCCGACAAAATGCTGCACTGCTCCTTAGCCAAGAACGCGCCAATTGGCACACCGCCGGCCAAACCTTTTGCCAGCGTGAAAACGTCCGGCTCGACGCCATGGTGTTCGAAAGAAAGGAACTTGCCAGTCCGACCCATACCGGCTTGGATTTCGTCGAAGATGAGGAGCAGTCCTTGTTCGTCACACCATTGGCGGACGCCGACCAGGTAATCGTGGTTGGCCAGGTGGATACCGCTCTCGCCCTGAACGACCTCGAGCATAATCGCACACGTTTGAGGACCGGTCGCGGCTTTCAAGGCAGCAAGATCGTTGAATGGAACGGAAATGAAGCCGGCCGGCATCGGCTCGAACGGCTTGTGGTATTTGGGTTGACCGGTCGCGGCCAGGGTAGCCAGGGTACGGCCGTGGAACGAGTTGTCCACCGTAATCACTTCGTAGGCGCCGTTGCGATTCAGGCGTCCCCACTTGCGCGCGAGCTTCAATGCCCCCTCATTCGCTTCGGCGCCGCTGTTTGCGAAGAAAATTCGATCCGCGCAGGAGTTCTCGATCAGAAGCTGAGCGAGCTCGAGCTGGGGAGTCGTGTAATAGAGGTTGGTCGTGTGAATGAGGGTTTTTGCCTGGTGGCTGATCGCCTCGACAACCGCTGGGTGGCAGTGGCCAAGGACGTTTACCGCCAGGCCCGCTACCATGTCGAGGTAGGATTTTCCGGTATCGTCCCAAACACGCGCTCCTTCGCCCCGCACCAGTACCAACGGGAGCCGGTTAAAGGTCCGCATGTAGTATTTTGCTTCAAGTTCTCGCCAATTCTGCGTGGTCAGTTGCACGGTCCACCTCCTGGTTTTCATCTGCCGCCTGGGCAGCTACGTTATCGGAGATCATAGTGCCGACGCCGCGGTCGGTGAATAGCTCACGAATCAAAGCGTGGGCGACGCGTCCATCGACGATGTGACTGCGCTCAACGCCGGCCAGCGCTCGGAGACACGCCTCGACTTTCGGAATCATACCACCACTGATCACCCCCTCGGCGATCAAGGCGCGGACGCCACTCGCCGTGAGCGCCGAAATGAGCTGACGCTCAGCATCAAGAACGCCCGGTACGTCGGTGAGGAAGATTGCTTTGGTTGCCCGAAGCGCTGCTGCTAACTCGGCGGCGGCGGTGTCGGCATTCAGATTCAGACTCTTGCCGTCGGCGCCCAGGGCGATTGGCGCGACCACGGGGATGTAGCCCGCCGCGATCAGCGTGTGCAGCGGCTTGAGGTCGACTTGATAGACTTCGCCAACGCGTCCCAGTTCGGGATCAACTGGCCGTGCGCGCAGCATGCCGCCGTCGAGACCGCACAAGCCGATCGCCTGACCGCCCAGTCGCTGGATTTCGGCAACGAGTTGTTTGTTCACTTGTCCAGCCAACGTCATCGTCACCAGATCCATCGTCTCGTCGTCCGTCACGCGCAGCCCTTTGACGAAGCGAGGTTCTTTGCCGACACGCTTGAGCCATTGACTGATCGCGTTGCCGCCGCCATGGACCAAAACGATCCGAATACCCAAACGGTGGCAAATGACAACGTCTTCAATAGTCGTGTCGTGCTGTCCAAGGGCGCTGCCGCCGAGCTTGACGACGATCGTTTTGCCAATGTAGCGGCTGACGTATGGCAGCGCCTCCGCCAACATCGCGGCTAAATCCGATTCTCCCAAGACTGGTTTCCTCCTCTCGCAATCGCAAATGGGCGAGAAACGACAATCGAACCTGGGCAAAGACCATCCTTGTTAGCCGACGGAGGGTCTCAGAGGATTCGCTTCCTCAGGTCGTGTACTTACCGTTGATTTCAACGTATTGCTCGGTAAGATCGCAACCCCAGGCAACGGCGCTCGCCGAGCCGAGATGGAGGTCCGCGCGAATGACGACGTCGGGGCCGGCCATCTGTGCGACCGCCGTTTCGCGATCGAAGGAAAGAATTTTCCCATCGTGCATGAGCCAAACGTCGCCGATCGCAATGTCCGTTCGGTTTGAATCCACCGACGCGCCACTGTAGCCGAGCGCGCACAGGATCCGTCCCCAGTTTGGATCCGCGCCGTAGACCGCCGCTTTCAGTAGACTCGACGAAGCAACCGCACGTGCGGCCAGGCGGGCGTCTCGGTCGGATAACGCCCCGTTGACCTTCACCTCGATGAGCTTGGTCGCTCCCTCGCCATCCCGCGCCACTGCTTTGGCCAGTTGAATTGTGACCTCGTCCAGCGCGGCTTGGAATAGGGAGGCTTCGGGGGTGCCGGCGGCAATTGGCCGATTACCAGCCGCGCCGTTCGCCATAATCACCAGGGTGTCATTTGTACTGGTGTCACCGTCGACCGAAATCATGTTGAACGACCGATCGGTGGCGGCCTTCAACGCGGCTTGCAGGAACGCGGCTTCGATCGCGGCATCGGTGGTGACGAATGCGAGCATTGTCGCCATGTTCGGGTGAATCATTCCCGACCCCTTGGACATTCCCCCCAAGGTGATCGTGGCGTCGTCGATCTGGATCTTGACCGCGCACTCTTTGGACCGTAAGTCCGTTGTCATGATCGCTTGAGCCGCGGCCGCCCCCCCGTCCGGGGAAAGCTCGATCCGCGCCACACCGGCGCGGATTCGATCCATCGGGAGATGGACGCCGATCACGCCGGTGGACGCGACCAAGACTTCTTCCGGAGCCACGCCGACTTTGTCGGCTGCCAGGCGAGCCATCTCCGCGGCGTCTGACCAGCCCCGCTGACCGGTACAAGCGTTCGCGTTTCCTGCGTTGACGATGAAGGCCCGCGCTCGGCGACCTCTCTGGAGACGCTGCTCGCTCAGGTCGACCGGCGCAGCGCGGACTTTGTTGGTCGTAAAAACACCGGCCGCGGCGGCAGGCCGATCGGAAGCGACGATGCACAGGTCGAGAGCAGCCGTCTTTTTGATTCCCGCGGCAACAGAGCCTGCTTGATATCCCTTGGCAGAGGTCACTCCTCCACCAGCCAGCACGTCCATATCGCCAAACGCTCCTGAGCGCTTAAGGATAATTCGGAGAGGAGCCGACCGCCGCAAAGGCGAACGAACCAAGCGATCGCTGCATGCCTGTCGTAAGTTTGCAGGGTCTCGTGCACCCACGGCACTGGCCGGCCTCGGTACGCGTAATGATACGCGATTCAAAGCACGCTGCCAAGTCCGCGATCGGGCGCGTTATGATGGCTGGGAAACGCACCAGTGGTGCATTGGGCACAGAGAAGACATCGAAGGCTGATCGCCAAGTTGAAAAGCACGCTGTGCTTTTGTTGGCATTGGGGGCGGCCGGTGCGGCGTACCAGAGGCAATGACTAAAGAGGGTGGAGGGGGCAGGATTCGAACCTGCGAAGCCCTTTCAGGCGACAGATTTACAGTCTGTTGGTATTAGCCACTCACCCACCCCTCCAGGCGAGCGAAAGGCACAGCGCTCACTGTGCCCAACAGCAATAATTATAAACGATCTGAACTGAAAAAGCAAACAGTCACCCTATCAACCTGGGAAGGGCCACCCTGCTACTCCGAGAGGTTCGAGCTAGCTTGGGGCGAGGGAAGGGAAAGACCATCGCGCCGTAGCGAGGCCACGAAATAGGCGGACTTCAAATGGCTTTCCGCGACGAACGATGAGTAACCACTGCAAACGTGGTCAAGCTCATTGGTTAGCTCGGGTGTGACGTGGAGACGGCTGACCAAATTCCAGTTACCGTCCTGGCAGAGGCGCAGCACCTTTAATCCGTTGGTCGAGAGCATCGGCGAATCCGGGTCGGTGGAACGACAGGTTCGGCAGAGAATACCGCCGTGCAGATTGCTAAACGCGTTGCCAAGTGGTTCGAGAGAACGGCGGCAGTGCACGCAATTTCGAAGCTCCGGACGGAAGCCCAGTAAGCCGACTGCCTGGACTTCGAAAAACCGCACGGCTAGATCCGGGCGACTCACCGTGGCCAGACGTTCGAGCGTCGCGACCATCAGATCGAACAAGGCAACGTTTTCGGACCGATCCTCTGTGAGTCGGTCGACGAGCTCGGCGATGTAGTACGCCAATCCGGTGCGCCAGAGATCCTCGCGAAGACCGATGAATGAGGAAACCGTTTCGACTTGAGTGATCACGTCGAGACTTCGGCCGCGGGCCAGCATCAGATGATTGTGC
>DATLSK010000102.1:0-16601 GCA_035534155.1 Chloroflexota bacterium
TTTGCGCGACTTGCAAGTGGGCTATTTTGCCTACATCGGCGGCAACGATTCCGCGGATACCGCTCACCGCCTCGCCGAGCGTGCCGCCGAGATCGGCCAGCCGTTAGGCGTGATCGTTGTGCCCAAGACGATCGATAATGATTTGCCAATCACCGATCACTGCCCTGGCTACGGCTCGATCGCCCGCTTTGTCGCGGCTGCCCTCCAATCGGTTGGCCGGGACACCGAGACCATGCACCAGGTGGATCCGGTCAAGATCGTCGAAGTCATGGGACGTAACGCCGGCTGGGTCGTCGCGGCGAGCGCTCTCGGCAAGCGCGATGAGTACGATCCCCCCCACGTCCTCTATCCGCCGGAGCGCCGGTTGGTTCCCGATGAGTTCGTCGCTGAGGTCGAGGCGGTGTATCGTCGGGTTGGCCACTGCATCGTGGTCGTCGCCGAGACGGTGCGCACCCCGAACGGCGAACTGGTCGGAACCCCCGACGAGGACATTCGCGATAGCTTTGGCCACCAGCGGCTCTCCGAGCCGGCTCGCAAGCTCTGCACGCTGATTGGAGCCAAGCTTGGTCTGCGTGCCCGCTACGACCGCCCGGGGACGATCCAGCGGATGCTCACGCCGTTCCAGTCCGAGATCGACCTGGACGAGGCCTATCGGGCTGGCCGCCACGCCGTCGGCGCGCTCCTGAGTGGTGAGACCGATCAGATGGTCACCCTGCTTCGGCCGGTCGACTCGCCCTACCGCTGCGACTTTGGCCTCGCTCCGCTCACCGCCATCGCCAATCAAGAGAAGCTTCTCCCGTCTGAGTTTTTCCCCGGCCCCGACGCGACCCTCCCCCGGGCCTTCCGTGACTACGCCGAGCCGTTGCTGGGCGAGCCGTTGCCGGAGCACGCACGACTCAAGCGGATTTGGGTGAGAGGCGAGACCTCCAGATAATATGTTAGGGGCGCGGCTTTTGCGGCCTCGGAAGGACCTTGTGCCCATGTCAAAGATCCGCGTTGGTTGCCAGACGTATACCTGGGAAATGCTGGGAAGCAAGTGGCAGGGCAAGGTGACCGACATTCTCGACTGGTTGGCCGAGGCAGGGTACGAGGGGATCGAGATCACCAGTCGCATGATCGGCGAGTTTGCCGAGCGGCCGAAGGATCTGCGGGTGGAGCTCGACCGACGTGGGTTGGCCCTGGCTGCGTTCGCCTACGTTGCCGCGAGTGGCTACACCGATTCAGACCGTTGGGACGAGGATCTGGCCGGCGTACGGCGTTGGCTGGCGTTCTTGCGCGAGTTTCCAGAGCCAATCCTGGGTCTCGGCGGGCCGAGCAGCCCCAGTCGGGTCGATGCTCGTCAGAAGATCGATCACGCGATTCGCTTCTACCACGCGGCGGGGCGGCTCGCCGTGGCCGAGGGGGTCCGAATTCGGATTCACCCCAATTCGCACTCGCTTGTTCTGAGTGCCGAGGATTACGACTATCTTTTCGACCGCCTGGATCCCTCGCTGGCCGGCTTCTGTCCGGACACTGGCCACATTGTGCGCGGCGGGCAAGAACTGTTGCCCTGTCTGCGGCGTCACCTCGCACGGATCATCCACGTTCATTTAAAAGACGTGACCGCCGATGGCGAATGGGTGGCGATGGGTGAAGGCAGTTGCGATTTCCCGGCGGTGATGTCCCTGCTGGAATCGGCCGATTACACTGGCTGGATCATCGCCGAGGAAGAGTCCGAAGCCGCGCGTTGGGACGGCGTCGCTGCGATCCGGAAGAATCGCGCCTATTTGCGGTCGATCGGGTATTAGTCGAGGATCACGGGGAGGGATCAGAAGATGGAGTGTCTCTTGCCGGGATTCTCGCCGGGCAGTACAATGTATCCGACCGACGATGATGGAGACTCAAGCGAAGCCAGGGGTTCCCCCAGAGAGCGGGCGGTTGGTGCGAGACCCGCGGTGACTGGCGTCGTGATTACCCTCCGGAGTCGCCGCCCGAACGCTCGTTTTTCAAGAGCCAGTAGGCGCGGCCGGGTTGCGCCCGTTAGCGCGCGTAAAGGTCGATGGGTCGGGATGATCGCCTGGCCGGTCGACGAATCGCGGTGGTACCGTGAAGGCAATGTGCCTCTCGCCCGGGTGGACGAGGGGCGTTTTTTTTGGAGTCAGGAATCGGGAGCCAGAGGCGCGAAGAAATGCCCTCTCCCTCTGGGAGAGGGTTAGGGTGAGGGCGGCTTTGCAGGATACTAGGATGAGTGGGACAACCGAGGGGAATCCGCCGATGCGCTTTGGAATTGCGCCCGAAGTGCTGGCGAGGTTCCCGAATTATTGCGTGGGCGTGATCGTGGCGACCCAGGTCGACAACACTGGGTCGGCCCCTGGAGCGGGCGAGGCGCTGGCGCGAGCCGTCGGCAAAGTCCGACAGTTGTTGACGGGGCAGCCGCTCGACGCGAATCCGCGCTTGAAGGTCTGGTTAGAAGCATTCCAGCAGGCGGGGATCAACCCGAGCGACTTTCCGCCGTCGGTCGAGGCACTGGCGCGGCGGGCGGTCGAAGGCGAGGGAGTGCCTCGAATCAACCCGGCGGTCGATCTGGCGAACGCTGCCAGTCTGGATTATCTCGTGCCGGTGGGCGCCCACGACTTGGACCGACTGCGCGGTGATTTCTGGGTTCGCTACAGCCAAACCGGCGATACCTTCACCCCGCTTGGCCATCTCGAGCCCGAGCCGGTGCCGCCGGGTGAGATCGTTTTTGCCGACGACCTCGCGGTGCGGACTCGTCGCTGGGTCTGGCGGCTTGGTGAGCGTGGAAAAGTCAGCGTGGTCAGTCGTCGGATCTTCTTGCCGATCGACGGTTTTATCGGGGACACCGATGGCGCGGTGCGCCAGGCGGTGACCGAGCTGGCCAACGCCCTGTCGTCCACGCTCGGCGCGACGGTGTGGACGGCGTTCGTGAGTCAACAGCAGCCGAGTGTCGAGCTGCCGGTTCCTTTGCAGACCGGACCAGATCCGCTCGAGCGACTGCTGAATCGCGGTGTCGTCGAGGTGATTCCGCGCGAGGAAACTGAGAACCGGCTGCGTTCGGGTCAGAAGCTGCGGGTGTACTTCGGCGTCGATCCGACCAGCCCGGTCATCCATCTCGGCCACGCGGTGGCACTGCGCAAGCTCCGCCAGTTTCAAGACCTTGGGAATAAAGTCATCGTCCTGATTGGTGATTTTACCGGGCGCATCGGTGATCCGACCGACAAAAGCGCAATGCGTGTGCAGCTTAGCCACGCCGAGGTGCTCGAAAACGCGCAATCTTACCTGCAGCAAGCGGCAAAGATTCTCGATCTGACGTCGCCGACGAATCCGGTCGAGGTTCGCTACAACGGCGAATGGTGGGACAAGCTGACCGCGCGCGACATGATCGAGCTCGCCGCAAACTTTACCGCTCAGCAGATGCTGCAGCGCGACATGTTCCAGCGGCGGCTTGACGAGAACAAGCCGATTGGCTTGCACGAGTTTCTGTACCCGCTGCTTCAGGGGTATGACAGCGTGGCTTTGGATGTTGACGGCGAGGTCGGCGGCACCGATCAGACCTTTAATATGCTCGCCGGGCGAACGCTGGTACGGGTGCTCCAGGATCGCGAGAAGTTCGTTCTGACGACGCCTTTGCTCGAAGGCACCGACGGTCGGAAGATGAGCAAGAGCTACGGTAACGTCATCGGCGTTGCCGCGCCGCCGTATGAGATGTACGGCAAGATTATGTCTCTGAAAGACGAGCTGATCGTCCGCTATTTCGAGTTGCTGACCGACCTACCGGAGAAGCGGCTCGAAGAGATGACCAGGCAGGTGGCTGCGGGCGCGGTCAATCCGATGGATCTGAAAAAGCAGCTTGCCTTTGATCTGGTGACACGATTCCATTCGGCCGAGGCGGCGCGGGAGGCTCAGGAGCGTTTCGAGCGTGAGATCCAGCGCCACGAGGTGCCGGTCGAGATTCCCGAGGTCGAGCTCCCGCGGGGCGGCGACTGGCCAATTGTCGATTTACTCGTCCAGCTCAAGCTGGCGACGAGCAAGAGCGATGCTAAGCGGTTGGTCGAGGGAGGCAGCGTTTCGATCGACGGTCAGAAGATTGTCGATCCGCGTGCGGTTGTCACGGCACAGGCTGGGATGGTGGTCCGTGGCCGGCGCCGCCAGTTTGCGAAGGTCGGCGTTCCCCAGCCGGAGGAGATTAGCAAGCGATGAGTCGATTAACCTCTTGTCTTGGCGTCGCGGCCGGCGCGGTGGCGGCGCTCGGGGCATACAACACCTGGCTGAGCTGGCATGCAGGTGCACTCGAAAGTGCGCTGCCGGGCGCTAGTCGCTTTTACCACTGGCTGTATGGTCAGGACGTTTTCAACGTCTTCTACAAATTCGATGGCGAAGGCGCACCGGTCGTCCTCATCCATGGAATTGATGCCGGGGCATCGAGCTACGAGATGCGCCGTCCGCTCGGCCGGCTGCGCCAGGATCATCGGGTCTACGCACTCGATCTGCTCGGCTTCGGTCTTTCGGACCGACCGGCACGTTCCTATGCCGCCAAGGATTACGTCGATCTGATCGAGGCGTTCTTGCGCGAGGTCGTTGAAGAACCCGCGGCGCTCGTGGCTAGCTCGCTCAGCGCGGCCTACGCCGTGCAGGTGGCGGCGCGAGCGCCGGAGTTGGTGACCTCGCTCGTCCTGGTCTGCCCGACTGGCCTCGAGCGGCTCGCCGACGCACCGCGATCCTGGCAGAAGGTGCTTGGTCGCCTGATCGGTTTGCCGATCGTCGGCAGCGCCGCGTACAACGCGCTCGTTTCGCGGGCGAGTTTGCGCTATTTCCTCACCGAGCGCTCGTACAGCGATCCAAATCAGGTCACGAGCGAGATGCTCGACGCCTATTACCGCACGACCCATCAGGACGGGGCTCGCTACGCGCCGGCCGCCTTCGTCGGCGGTGCCTTGAACCAGAGTATTCGCGAGACCTACCCGACCTTGACCCAGCCGATCACGATCGTCTGGGGACGAAACGCCAGGATCACGCCGGTCAGCGACAGCAATCTATTTCTGCACACCAATCCGAATACGAAGCTCGAGATTCTTGGAAACTGCGGATTGCTACCCCATGACGAGCGACCCGACGATTTTGTCAAGATCGTTCGACGAGCCTTGGAGGTACCTGCGACGGAGAGCAACTGAACGAACGAATCCTCGAGACGCAACACCGTCGCGAAGGCAAGGATGCCGACGGGGAACCAGGCTCTCATCGAGCGGTCATCGGCCATCGGTCGTGTGCATGGGTAAGAGTTGGCTGGCTGCAAGCTTTCGCGGCAATTCCGCAACCGGGAGTCCATGCCCCTGTGCACTCGATCGTGGCGTTTTTGCGCCAAATTCGTTACAATTCCTAGGTTGTAGGCATTGGCTATCAGTCGGCGTTCCTGGACCTCTGCAACGCGAACGGATAGTGCTATTTGAGACGTCGCCTTTCTTCGCTCCCTCTCCCAGAGGGAATGGGAATCCGCGGCTAGACGATAGATCTCGACTCGTCACTCGTTACTGATCGCTCGGAACTAATTCCTAGATAGGCGGGACCACTCGTGGATATTGGACAGGTACGGCTAGTCAAAATCGAAGAAGAGATGCGTGGCGCCTATCTCGATTATGCGATGAGCGTGATCACGGCGCGGGCGCTGCCGGATGTGCGCGACGGCTTGAAGCCAGTCCAGCGGCGGATTCTGTATGCTATGGATGAGCTCGGTCTCAGCCACTCCTCGGCGTTTAAAAAGAGCGCGCGTATCGTCGGCGAGGTCATGGGTAAGTACCATCCGCACGGCGATGCGCCGGTGTATGACACGATGGTCCGTCTGGCCCAGCCGTTCTCGATGCGGTACCCTCTGGTCGACGGCCAGGGCAACTTCGGTAGCGTCGACGGCGACCCGCCCGCCGCGATGCGCTACACCGAGGCCCGCTTGACCAGTTTGGCCGAAGAGATGCTGGTTGACATTGATAAGAATACTGTCGACTACCAGCCCAACTTCGACGACACTCTGAAGGAGCCGAAGGTTCTGCCGGCCAAGCTTCCGAATTTGTTGGTGAACGGCTCGTCGGGTATTGCCGTCGGTATGGCCACGAATATTCCACCCCACAACCTCAACGAAGTGGTCGACGCCGCGATTTACATGATCGATCATTATGGCGCCTGCATCGGCAAGGGCCTCCCATTCGATCTGGTGTGGTCGCGGGTGATGAGTTTGACGGTGGACGAAGCGACCGCGGCTGCCGCGCTCGACAAGCTGTCAAAGACGCTTCAAGCGCAGATTCGGGCCGCGGCGGCCAAGGCGAGCAAGTCGCCGGGAGCGGCCGAGCTAGCCCACGCCCTGCTCGAGTACGTAAACGGTGAGATCGACATTACGCCGGACAAGCTGCTCGAGTTTGTCAAAGGGCCGGATTTCCCGACCGGTGGGATTATCCACGGTTTGGAAGGGATCAAGCTGGCCTACACGACGGGACACGGCCGCATTGTCGTCGGTTCGCGGATCCAAATCGACGAGGTGCGCGCCGGTCGCTACCACCTGATCGTTCGCGAGCTGCCGTTCCAGGTGAACAAGGCAAGCTTAATTGAGCGGATCGCCGATCTGGTGCGCGAGCGGAAAATCCCGGGGATTGACGGAATCAGCGATCTGCGCGATGAGTCGGATCGCGACGGTATGCGCATTGTCATCGAGCTGAAGCGAGATGCCAATCCGCAACAGATCGTGAACATTCTGAGTAAGCACACCGCGATGCGTAGCTCATTTTCGGTGAACATGCTTGCGCTGGTGGACGGGCAGCCGCGCGTCTTGACCTTGAAAATGGCGCTCCTGCACTACGTAAACTACCGCAAGAGCGTGCTGACTCGGCGCACCGAGTTTGAGCTGGAAAAGGCCCGACAGCGCGCCCATATCCTCGAGGGTTTAAAAGTCGCCCTCGATCACCTCGATGCGGTGATTCAGACGATTCGCCAGTCGAAGGATGCCGAAACGGCGCGTAAAGCCTTGATGGAGAGTTTCAAGCTCAGCGAGGCCCAGGCTCAGGCGATCCTGGACATGCAGCTCCGTCGACTGGCCGCCCTCGAACGGCAGAAGATCCTCCAGGAGCTGAAAGACACCCTGACCTTGATTGGCAAGCTCGAAGATCTGCTGGCGCATCCGCTGAAGATTCTCCAGTTGGTTCGCGACGATCTGAAAGAGATGAAGGATAAGTACGGCGACGAGCGTCGTACCCAGATCTCGGCGAAGGAAGCGGTTGATCTCACTTTGGACGATCTGATTCCCGAGCAAGAGGTCGTGATCATCGTCACCAAGCGCGATTACGTCAAGCGTCTGCCGAGTGACACCTATCGCCCGCGAGGCCGTGGCGGTAAGGGCTCGATGTCGACGGTGACGAAGGAAGACGACGGTGCACAGCACTTGTTGGTCACCAGCACTCACCACGACGTGCTGTTCTTCACCAATCGGGGTCGAGTGTTCCAGGTGAAGGCGCACGAGTTGCCTGACGCTGGTCGCCACGCTCGGGGCATGCCACTGATCAACTTTATCAAGATCGATCCCAAGGAGACGATTACCGCGGCGTGTTCGGTGTCGGACTTTGCGAAGGGTGGCTACTTCCTGTTGGCTACTCGCAAGGGCGACGTCAAGCGCGTGCGGTTGGACGAGTTCGCGGCAGTGCGCTCGAACGGTCTGATCGCGATGCAGCTCGACGACGGCGACGAGCTGATCGCCGCGCGGCGGACGAATGGCCACCAGGACGTCATGCTCGTGAGCCGTTCTGGGCAGGCGGCGCGCTTCAGTGAGTCAGACGTCCGCGCGTCGAGTCGCAATAGCGGTAGTGTCCGCGGGATGAAGCTGAGTAAAGACGATGCGGTAGCGGCCGCCGAGGTCGTCGAATCGGGCGCTGAGCTCCTGGTGGTGACCGATAACGGCTTCGCGAAGCGAACCAGTTTGAGTGAGTTCGAAGCCCACGGCCGAGGGGTGTCCGGAGTTCGGGCGATTGCCCACTCGGAGCGCAACGGTCAAGTGAGTACGGCTCGGGTGGTCCGCCCAGGCGACGAGGTCATGGTGATCTCGGCGGATGGCTTGGTGCTGCGGACGCCGGTCGAAGGTATTTCGCGCATGGGTCGAGCCGCTCAAGGCGTGATCCTGATGAACTTGGGTGTGCAGGACCGAGTTGCCGCGGTGGCAGTCCTCGACAGCTCTGGTGCTCTGTCGAACGGGGACGGTCACGTCAACGGTAACGGGTCAAAGCGGGGCTCGAAGAAGACGTCGACCAAGGAAGCGCCGACCGACTCGGTCGAGAATCCACCTTCTGACGACGAATTGCGTCTGCCGGGATTTGACGACGACGGCAAATAGGAAAACAACCCGATCCTAACGCTGGGGGAATTGTCGATGTACACGCTGTTGGTCACAATCGAGATCAAGCCCGAGTTTCGCGACCGCTTTGTCGAGGAGATGGTTCTCAACGCCAAGGGCGCGGTGGAAGACGAACCGGGCTGTTACCAGTTTGACGTCGTTCAAGACGCCAATGATCCCAACAAGCTGTATCTATACGAGGTCTATCGCGACCGGGCAGCCTTCGAGGCTCACCTCCAGGCTCCTCATTTCTTGCGCTGGCGCGACGCGGTCAAAGATTGGCGGGCCGCGCCTCAGCAGTCGGTGACTGGTCACACTCTATTCCCGTCCGATCAGGCTTGGCTGAAGCCGTGAGTAACGGAATAGTCGTCGGTGTTGGGGCGATCATCGTCGACGGAGACCGGATTCTTCTGATTCGGCGAGGGCACGCGCCGAGTCTCGGTGCGTGGAGTCTCCCCGGCGGGCGGGTTGAGCTTGGCGAAACCCTTCACCAAGCCTTGCGTCGTGAGATCTTCGAAGAATGTTGCTTGGAAATCGCCGTTGGCGACACGGCGATTCTCCTCGATCGGGTCAGCCGTGGCCAGGACAATTCTGTTGGATCCCATTACCTCATTGTCGATTTCTGGGCAACGCCGACCGGGGGAGAGGCCCAGGCTGCTTCGGATGCGAGCGACCTTGGCTGGTACACCTTGGACGAGATGCATCAACTTTCAACGACCCCTCATTTGCGAACGTATCTGGAAGAAGTATTCAACCGTCGGGCGATCGGCACCGCGAGTTGTCTCGTGGTTGGAGACTGAACCAGACTAACGGCATTCCTATCCGCGAAGAGCCCAAAGGTCCTATTCCCTGACTAGTTGTCTAGCCTATAATGAGAGTTGGATTCTGAGCAGGTGTTATGCCCTGCCGCTCGATCGTTTAGCGGCGCAGTGAGGGCGTGGTGCTTGCGGCTGGAGGCGGATTCCATCATCGAAAACGTGATGAGTGGACGGGTCTTGTCGGGAGATGCGCTGCTCGTCGACGAGGTCCGTCTGATTGTTGGACCATTCAGTAGTTTTAGTGCCGTACACGAGTTTCGGATGGCGTTGGCTGGCGTCGCCGGCGTTCGGGCGGTTCGCGTCCGTCGCTTTCATCAAGGGCGGCTTCATTTATTGGTCCGCTACGATGGCGCTACGCCGTTGCCGGACCGGCTGGGTCGTTTGAATGGTTGGGCTGGATTGGTGACGGTGCCTTCGAGCGACACGATCCAGCTCGAGTTGTCGGGTGCCCCGTCCGGAGTTTCCTAGGTGCTACGTAGTTTCGAAGATGGTCGGCAGGCTTTCCTGCGGCTGGGGATGGTGCTGCGCGTCTTCGTGATCGTTGGTTTCTGGCTAATGCTCTTTTCCCTGGTGTTTCTGGTCTACCTCGTCGTGCCAATCGCCTACCTCGTCTTCTTGCCGCTCCTGGTTGGGGGATACGCGCTGTTTCGTCGCCTGGGCTAACCGGTGACTGGGGGGGAAGGGTGATTCGGAGCTTGCGCGTGCTCCCGGCGGTTGCCCCCGGGAACGCGGCGATCGACGTCCAGGCCAAGCGATTCGTGCCGATCGACCTTGCCGATGACCTGCGGATCGTGCCAATCGGCCGATCGGGCGACGTTTTGCGCCTCGCCGTGCCGGATTGGAGCGAGATTCAGGCGCGTCGGGTGTGGTCGCGTTTGCGTTCGCCGGTCGATGCGCAGATCGTCGGGCAATATGGCTGGCAGCTCTACCGGGCGATGGTCTATGCGCCGGAAAACGTTTCGGCCGTGTTGATCGCGGCGGCTAACGCGATCTCGGATCGCTTACTGGATGGTCTGACCGACGAGCTGGCGGTCATTGCCTGCCGCGCGATTCTCATGGGATTGCCCTGGCTGCGAAAAGTTCCCGATCGCTCCTCGTTGCGGCGACTCCTGCCAGAAACGCTACGCTGGCGACGAAACCTTTCTCCCTTCGCGGTGGTTGGCGATGAGCTCTTCATCGCCGTGGCGAGTTGGCTGCCACCGAACGAGCGCGCGGCGATTACCGAGAGCAGTGGTCTCGCGACACGACTGGTTCTTGCCCCGGAGGATGAAGTGGCGGCGCAGTCGGGCGTGGTCCCGGGACCTTTCCCGGGTAGCGAACTGTCGCCGCTCGAAGATATTCTCCTCCGGAAGGGGCAGCTTTCCCCGATTCACTGGGCGACGGTTGCCGAGCTCGCGCAGCGCAGTGGACGAGGCTTTGGCGAGATTTTGCTCGAACGCGGCTTGATCGAACCGCAGATCTTGCTGCAGGTTGAAGCGGAACGCCAAGGGGTCCCGGCTCTGCCACCGGGAAGCTTCCGAGCCAGCTCCCAGATCTACCTTCCGGTGGCTTTGGCCCGAGCACGGCGCTGGGTTCCGATTGGGCGCACCCACGGGCGAGTCGTGCTCGCCGGACCCGGGCCCTGGGACGCGTCCGAGCGACGCCTGGCCGAAGAGGTGCTGGGCGACGCGATCGAGCCACGGCTTGCGCTGGCAAGTGACCTCGATCGTGTCCTCGCTCGCTGGTTGCCGGAACTTGGAATGTCAAAGCGGTTAGGCGCGTATTTGGTGGCGGCCGGGCACCTGAGCCAGGCGAAGCTGCAGAGCGGTTTGATTCGGCAAGAAGAGAGCGGTCAGCTCATCGGTGAGACCCTCCAATCGATGGGGTATCTCAGTCGGTTGGATCTACTCGAAGGCCTGTCTCTTCAGTCGGGTCGTCCCTGGCTCGATCTCGCTTCGGTTTTCCCGGAAGCCAACGCGGTGCACGCGATCGCGGAAGAGGTCAGCGATGACGTCGAGGTATTGGGAGTCATTCGCGACGGCGCGGTCGTCTACGTTGGGACGCCGGAGCCTTTGACCTCCGAGCAGCGGGAGCAGCTCGAGGCGGCCGGTCTGCGCGCGGTTCAGGAAGTGCTGGTCGAGCGCGAAGCTCTCCGTCCACGCGGTGAAGTCGATCAGACCACCGATCTGACGATTCTGGACCAGGGTCACCGCGCCTTTTGCCGCTGGCTGACCGAGACGCAGGGAGTTCGCCGAGGACCGGTGCTGCGCGTTCTAGCGGCGCTTTCCACCGATGTCCCAGCAGATCGTGCTTTGATCGACCTGCTCGGCTGGACAGAAGAACGGGCAACCACGGTGCTGGCCGACTATCGCCACCTCACCGTGCGTCGCTTGTGGCCAGAAGAGCGACACCGGAGCTACGTCGATCCGTTGGGCCGCGCTCAGGAGCAAAGGAGTCTGGTCGATCCGGTTGATCCGGGCGCGGCGCGCCTTTTCAATGGAGCGGCGGCCCAACGCCTCTCGGCGTTGCCAATTGCGATTGAGGGGGAGACGGTCGTCGTCGCGGTGGTCGATCCCCTCGCCAGCGGTCTCAAGGAAGCAATTCAAGAGGTGTTGACGCGACCGATCATGTTGGTCGTAACCGGTCGGAGCGAGCTCGAGGCCGCGGCGCGTCGTCATTTGGGGCAGCGTTTCCTTGGCGATTTTTTGGTCGAGCGCGGTCTGATCACCCCGGACGAGCTCGAATTAGCGCTTGACCTGGCCCGGCGGACGGGCGTTCGGGTCGGGCGAGCCCTGCTTGGCCTCGGTTTCGTGTCTGACGAACAGCTCGGTTTCTACCTTGCCGAGCAATTTCAGCTTCCGTATTTCGATCTCACGGGGGTTCAGATCGACCCGACGGTGGCTCGGCTCTTACCCGAGGCGTGGGAGCGCGAGCACGCGATTCTCCCGCTATCGCGCTCCGCCGACTCGCTGACGGTGGCAATCACCGATCCTTTAGATCGAGAGGGAATCGCGTTCGTGGCCCGGCAGACCGGCTTACAGGTCGAGCCGGTCCTGGTGACCGAAGGCGAGCTTGAAGCCGCTCTCGAAGACCTGTATCGCGATTACTACCTGACGCGCAGCCGCGAAGAGCTACTCTCTCGCTCACCGGACGATTCGGCCATTCATGTCTTGAGCCGGCCCCAGAAGATCGGGATCGGGGTACTGACGGCGATCCTCCTGGCCGGACTGGTTTGGCGACCGCTGCTCACATTGCAGGTCGTGATTGGATTTGGCACCGTCCTTAATTTGATTTTCTTCCTCTTCAAGTTTTACCTGGTTTACCGTGCTTTGACCCACACCCTCGAGGTCGACGTGAGCGACGACGAGGTGGCGGCACTCGACGAAAGTAGCTTGCCGATTTATACGATCTTGGTCCCTTTGTACAAGGAAGTATCCGTTATACCGATATTGGTGAGGGCGATTGCCCGACTGGACTATCCCCAGACCAAGCTCGACGTGCAGCTTCTCTTAGAAGAGGACGATGGCGAGACGATCGAAGCGGCCCGTAACGCCGATTTGCCGGCGCACATTCGGATCGTGGTGGTGCCGGATGGCAAGCCAAAAGGGAAGCCAAAAGCCTGCAATTACGGGCTGCTCCACGCTCGCGGCGAGTACGTGGTCATTTACGACGCCGAGGATGTCCCGGACCCGGACCAGCTCAAGAAGGCGATCGTTGCCTTTCAAAAGGGTCCGCCGGATCTCGCATGCGTCCAGGCAAAGCTCAACTACTATAATCAGGACCAAAATCTTTTGACCCGCTGGTTTACCGCCGAGTACTCCCAGTGGTTCGATCTCTTCTTACCTGGTCTCGACGCGACGGGCGCGCCGATTCCCCTGGGCGGTACCTCGAACCATTTCCGAACCGAGCGTCTGCTCGCATTACACGGTTGGGATCCGTACAACGTCACCGAAGACGCGGATCTTGGCGTTCGTTTGGTAAAGCTCGGTGGGCGCACCGCGGTCATCGATTCGACGACGTATGAAGAAGCCAACTCACAACTGGGAAATTGGATTCGCCAGCGTTCTCGTTGGGTGAAAGGTTACGTTCAAACCTGGCTGGTGCACATGCGTCACCCGATTCAGCTCTGGAAGGCGCTGGGGACCGGTCGCTTCATCGGCTTTCAGTTGGTCATTGGCGGCACATTCCTCGGGGTGCTTTTGAATCCTTGTTACTGGCTGCTGACCGCGGCCTGGTTTCTCACCCATCTCGCGATCATTCACGATCTGTTCCCGACGACGATGTACTACATGGGTGTGATCGGGCTTTACGTTGGCAACTTTGCCTTCACCTACCTGAACGCGATGGGCTGCCTGCGGCGTGGCTATTACGGGTTGGCCCGCTACGCGTTGCTCAGTCCGATCTATTGGACGTTCATGAGTATCGCTGGTTGGAAGGGAACGCTTCAGTTGATTTACAAGCCATCTTACTGGGAAAAGACGACGCATGGTCTCTACCATGGACCGGTCCCATTCGCGACCGATAGCGCGGTAGGCCAGTGATGTCGATTCGTAGCGCGCCCGCGCTCCGACCACCTCGCCTCAGGAGAGCAGTGGTGCCAGACCTGCCGGCGATCCGTTTGGGGCGTCTGACCGACGGACCGCTTCTGGTGATTCTCTTCCTGGTGATTTACGAGGTCACTGCTTTTCTTTTCACGTTTCGGTTTGATTTTTACTTTGGCGATGCGGTCTCGCGCACGGCTCAAGCGGCGATGGTCGTCGTGAGTCGAGACCCGCACCTGGGGGCGATTGGTCTGGTCTGGACACCCCTCCCATCGGTGCTCCAGCTACCTTTTATTTGGGTGTTCCAACAATTGGGGGTTCCCCTTCAGTTCGCCGGGCCGGCGGTGTTGGCAGTCCTCGGGGCATTGAACGTCGGATTGGTCTACCAAATCGGACGGGAGCTGGGGGCGGGCGCGGGACTGAGTGTCTATGGCGCGCTAATCTACGGGATCCAACCGATGGTCTGGATCTACGCCAGCAACGGGATGAGCGAAGTGCTCTTTGCGACTTGCCTGGCGCTGCTTATTCTCTCCTTTATGCGCTGGGTGAGAAAACCATCGGTGTCGAGCCTGGCCGGGGCGAGTTTGGCTCTCGCGGCGGCCTGGTGGACTCGCTACGAGGCGATTCCGATCGCGGCGGGTTTCGCGTTGGCCATTGTATTAATCGTGCTGGAGCGAGGGGGCGAGGCGGACCACCTTGAAGGGGTGCTTTTGAATGGCCTGGCACCGTTTGCCTACAGCGTGTTCCTTTGGCTCTTCTTCAACTGGCTACTCGTTGGTAATCCGTTCTACTTCTTGAATGGGCCATATTCGAATGCCGCCCTGACGGTCACTTTGCGAAGCTCGACCGGACTGCTGGCCGGTGTTTACCATTCCCTGGTCGGTTCGCTGATTTTCGATGGGGTGCGAACAACGACGATGTTTCTGGCGATTTGGCCAATTCTGCTGCTCAGCGTTTGGCAGATCGTGCGTCGACGCGACGTTGGACTTCTTGGCCTGGTTGTTACGCTCGCATCGTTGCAGGTTTTTTATCTCTATCAGATTTATGCTGGCGAGCTGTTCCCCTGGTATCGCTACTGGATCATGATTCCACTTTTCGGGGTGGTGCTCGCGTTTTACATGCGCGGACACCCCCGCGCTCCGCGCGTGCTGCGCAGCGGTTGGCTGATTCGGGGGCTTTTCGCGCTTTCCTGGCTCGTTTCGGTCGGCAGTATGCTCGTGCCGAGCATCGCGGTGAACGAATATCCCTATTGGCGCTATCTAACACAGGGACCGGCGGCGGTGCAAACCGTGGTCACGTTTGCCGACGACCGGGTGGTCGCCGATTACCTTTCGCGCTTACCGCACGGGCTCATTCTGATGGATAGCAGCGCGGGAGAACGCGTGTTCATTCTGGCGAAGGATCCGTCGCGCTTCGTACTCAACAGCGATCGCGACTACGAGCAGATCTTGAATGACCCAACTCACTACGTCCGCTACGTGTTAGTGGCTCGTCCGGGCACGGTGTCGTACGATACGGTTCTCAATCGTTATCCCACGCTTTACGAGCGTGGCGCCAGTTGGGCGAGGCTGCTCAAAACGTTTCCGGGGCCAGCCGCCTGGAAGTTGTACGAAGTGACCGGTTAAACGCGTGGTGAAAAACGTCCGAAATGGAAAATGCGTGATGAGAGGAGGCTTGGCCTGGCTGCTGGCCCTGGCCATCTTCCTCGGTGCGCCCGGGGGGCGAGCATTGGCGTCGTCTACCGCGGGGAGTGCGACGGAGATTACCCTGGCCGATGTCGGGTCAGGTGATCTGGCGTTTCAGCGCGGCTATTCGAGCGCGGACATCTGGCTGCCGGGGCCAGGACCGGTCAAGCTAACTGGCGGAAGTTTCGAGCTCCGATTCGATCACGTCGAGCATCTGAATTCTCAAGTCTCGAATCTGGTCGTGACGCTCAATGATCATCTCTTGAAAACGATCTCGCTCGGCGACAACAATACCCGATCGGCGGTCGTTGTCGTGGACTTGCCGGCCGACTATTTGAATAGCGACATCAATCATTTCAATTTCAACGTTTGGCTCAGTCGGGCGACCGATGTTTGCACCGCGGTGGATGACCAGTCGCTCTGGCTGACCATTTCGTCCCAGAGCCGACTCGCCTACCAGACCGCCGGTCCCGAGACGTCGACGCTCGATTTGAAGAACTTGCCGATGCCGTTCGTCGCGCCCTGGTTGCCCCAACCGAGCACGGTCGAGATGGCGGTACCCAACGATCACGATCCGGCGGTCCTGAGCGGGGCTCTGAGCATGGCAGGCAATCTGGGTAAGATGTCCGGTGGCAGACCCGAAAACCTGCAAGTCATTGGCGTCGACCAGCTCGCGAACAGTACCGACAACGTGATCGCGATTGGCTTAGCCAAAGATTTCCAGCCAATCGCGCGTGAGAGCCAGAATTGGGCTTACCATTTATCCAGTGCTGGTTGGGAAGCGAAGACCGGAGGCCGACCGCTCCCGTCGGGCGCGGGGCTCGTGGTGTTAGCTCCGTCGCCCTGGCAGCCAGGGAAAGCCCTGTTGGTGGTGAGCGGTAACGATGCGGCTGGCCTTGCTAAGGCGATTGGCGTGCTCGGTACGCCTGAAGGGCGGGCGACCCTCACCGGTAACCTGGCCGTTGTCGACACGTTCGTGCCGTTTACGGGCGGGCGTCCGAGCGGAGGGGTGGACAGCTTTGCCAGTTTGGGCATTGCCGACCAGCGAGTCTCGGGGATAGGCAACCATTCAGTGGAGGTGCGCGTTCCGTTGAGCGCGCGCGACGCGGCCGGACAAACCGTGCTTCACCTGCAGATGCTCGCCTCGCCGCTGCTTGACGGCGATCGTTCGTCGATCCAGGTGTCATTTAATGGTCGAACGCTCACCGCCGTGCGTTTG
>DATLSK010000103.1:0-4876 GCA_035534155.1 Chloroflexota bacterium
CTCTCAATCCCCTTGCTCGAAATTATGGTGGCCATTCAGGTGACCTGTACGTCCGAAGCCGGGGAGAATCGTAGCAGGTTTCGCCGGTCATGTCGCTAGTCGAAGATAAGCTGCGTGTCGACTGGTGCTACAATGGGGACCATTGACGGCGGTAGGCGTTTGCCTCCTTTGTGATCGGTAGGTTACCTCGGGAAGCGATCCACACGCCGCCGACAGATCTGAAGCTGCCAGAAGGGGTACCGTTGTGCGCATTCTCTACATTGACATCGACTCGTTGCGACCCGATCATCTGGGATGTTACGGCTATCATCGAGCCACGAGTCCCAACATCGATCGAGTTGCGTCGGAAGGGGTGCGATTCGACCATTGTTTCGTGCCAGACGCACCTTGTCTTCCCAGCCGTACCGCGCTATTCTCTGGCCGCTTCGGCATCCACAATGGAGTGATCAACCACGGCGGCGTCGCGGCCGACCCATTCATTGATGGCGAGTCTCGACGTTTCCGCTCCCGCCTGGGAATGACGAGTTGGATGGCCTGCTTGCGCGCGGCGGGCCTGCGAACAGTGACGGTGAGCCCGTTCGGAGAGCGACATTCTGCCTGGCATTGGTACGCTAACTTTAATGAGATCTACAACACCGGTAAAGGCGGACTCGAACGCGCCGACGAGATTGGTCCGGTTGCGCTAGACTGGATTTTCCGCAACGCCAAATCCGACAATTGGTTCGTGCACGTGAACTTTTGGGATCCGCATACCCCGTATCGAACCCCGGATGAGTTTGGTGAGCCGTTCGGAGATCAGCCTTTGCCAGGCTGGCTAACTGAAGATGTGCGCCAACAACATTGGAACAGTTGTGGGCCACACTCCGCGCAAGAGGTTCAAGGGTTCGCTCCGACGCCGCCGCGGTTTCGTCGGCAGCCGACTCAAGCCGACTCGATGGCCGCAGTGCGCAAGATGTTTGACGGATACGACACTGGCGTGCTGTACGCGGACGCGTACGTCGGGCGATTATTGAACGCGCTCGCTGACCAAGGGGTGCTCGACGACACGGTCATTATGATCTCGGCCGATCACGGCGAAAACCTTGGCGAGCTAAATGTCTATGGCGATCACCAATTCGCTGACTGGTGCACCAGTCGGGTGCCGTTGATCGTCCGCTGGCCCGGCGTGACCGACAATCAAGCCGGGCGACTTGACAACGCGCTGCACTATCAAGAAGACTGGGCAGCGACGCTCGTCGAGCTCGCGGATGGCCACGTACCAGAACTCTGGGACGGCCGTAGCTTTGCCGGCGCTTTCAAATCCGGGGAAGCCGCCGGACGCGATTCCTTGGTCATCTCTCAGGGCGCCTGGAGCTGCCAGCGGTCGGTCGTATTTGACGATTATCTGTGCATCCGGTCGTATCACGACGGATACCATGCCTTCCCGGACCTGATGCTCTTCGACGTCGTCAATGACCCGCACGAGCAGCAGGACCTCGCATCTGAGCGTCCAGAGGTGGTGGCGCAGGCAATGAGTCGCCTTGACGATTGGTATGGCGAGATGATGCGCACCGCCAGTCAGCCGAGCGACCCGATGTGGACGGTCATCCGTGAGGGCGGTCCACTCCACAGCCGAGGGCAGCTTCCTGCTTATCTCGAGCGTCTACGGGCAACCGGTCGCGGTACGTGGGCCGAGCGTCTCGCGGCGGCGCACCCTGCCGCTCAAGCCGAGCGGTAGCGAGGAAGCACCGTGAACGATCAAGTCATTCGTCTTTATGGGACGACGTGGTGCACCGACTGCAAGCGTGCGAAGAAGTTTTTTGGCGAGCATCGCGTGCGTTACGAGTTCGTCGACGTCGACGACAATCCGGAAGGAATTCGCGTTGTCGAGGAAGTCAACCGAGGGAAACGGATTATTCCAACGATCTTTTTCCCGGACGATTCGGTCCTGGTCGAGCCAAGCAATGCTGAGTTGGCCGAAAAGCTCCACCTTCAGACCAGCCCCGAGTGCGCATTTTACGATCTCGTGGTTGTTGGCGGTGGTCCTTCCGCCCTGACGGCGGCACTCTACGCAGCACGCGAGGGAATCGAGACGCTGGTCGTCGAACGCAGTGGGCTCGGAGGTCAGGCCGGCATCACCGAGCGGCTCGACAACTACCCCGGATTCCCGGAAGGGATTGGCGGAGGCGAGTTTGCCGACCGAGTGGTTGAACAATGCCGCCGGTTCGGTGTTGAGATGCTATCGGCGACCGAGGTCGCGGCGATCGGCTCGGATGACCAGGGCTGTTGGGCCAGGCTCGGAAACGGTGAAGAAGTCCGCGCCTACGCCATGTTGCTCGCGCCGGGCTCTACCTATCGGCGACTGGGCGTGCTGGGAGAAGAGGATTTTATCGGGGCTGGGGTGCACTTTTGCGCTACGTGCGATGGGCCTTTCTACCGAGACCAGGAGGTGCTGGTCATCGGCGGAGGAAATTCCGCGGTTGAAGAGGCGATCTTCTTGACGCGCTTCGCGAGCCAGGTCACCATCGTTCATCGGTCCGCCCAGCTCAGTGCGACGAAGGTGGCACAGGAAAAGGCACTCGAAACCCCCAAAATCTCGGTTGAGCTCGAGACCGTCGTCGACGAGTTTCGGGGGAACGGCCACCTATCGACAGTGGTCTTACGCAACCTTCGGAATGGTGAACGCCGCGAGGTCCAGAAGAGCGCGGTATTCGTCTTCATCGGCCTGCAGCCAAACACTGAATTTCTGAGTGGAGTGGTGAAACTGGACGAGCGAGGGTTCATCGCAACCGGTCCGATGCTGAATACAAGTCTCGACGGTGTCTACGCAGCTGGCGACGCCCGGGCCGGCAGCACGAAGCAATTGGTGAGCGCCGCGGGCGAAGGGGCCACCGCGGCGCTCATGATCCGTCAATACCTCGAGCGAAAAAAAGCGGTCAGTACGCATCGCGAGGAATAGAGCGTCGCTTTAGACAATCACCGTTTCACGACCGAGGTCACCGTATCCTTCGCCGCCATTCGAGGTCACCACGACAACGTCTTCGATCTTCAGGTGGCCGACCTCCGGATGATGGTATTCGGTCTCGATTGACAGGACCATTCCGGCTTCGAGCGGACGCTGACTTTCGTAGTTGATCATCGGCTGCTCGTGCGATACCATGCCGATACCGTGGGCGACGAACCTGCCAATCGAGCCGTGCGGTGAACGGGCCATCGCTTCGTCGCCGGTTCGTGCCAATTCGGCGTACGGCGTTCCCGGTCGAACGAATTGGCGAATCGCATCTTGGATTTCCAGGCATTCGGCGTGAAGCTCGCCCGCCAATTGAGAAGGCTGGCCGCGATAACCCATGCGACAGATGTCGGCCAAATAATCCCCAATCTCGCCACCACAATCGAGGTGCATGGCTCGCCCGTCTTCCCATTTCATCGACGACGGCGCTCGCAGGTAGCTGGGACCAGCGCAGGTGAACGACCAGAGGAACTCAATGCCTCGCTCGGTCATCTCCTTCTCGCAAATCGAGGACATCTCAGCGGTCGTCAAGTCGAGGCGTCCGGCGCGGAACGTCGCGGCGATTGACACCGAGACCGTCTCGGCGACCGAGCGTATCGTTGCCAGTTCCGCGGCGGTTTTGATCGCGCGTAATTCGTGGAGTAGATTTGTCGCGTCCACGAAGGAGACATGTGGCAGCTCACGCTGCAAGGTCAGCAGGCTATCCGCGGAGACGAAAGGCAGCTCGAGGCCAATTTTTGCGTTCGCGGATACGCGCTCCTTCAATTGCGCTGCCGCGACCATGGCAGTGCGTCCGGTGGTCCCGCCGGAGACATCGATACTGGGGATCCAAATCGGCATCGCGGCCAACTGAAGCTTTTCCCCGACGGTACCGACGTAGAATGCCCTGTCGTAACGTCCACGTGGAATCCCGACGGCTGCCACGTACTGACCGCTGCCCGCCCGAGTGACCCGGGCGTGAAAGTGGTCGACGTAGCCACCACTCAAATAGCGAATATTGTGGCGGCTGGTCGCCACTATCGCGTCCAAGCCGGCCTGTTCCATCAATTGACTGAGCTTTTCGCCGTCGAAAGGCACTGATGACACGGCACGTCTCCTTCGTTCAAACAGTGTAACGTCCGGGTTATGCTAGTCCAAACAAAGGGAACGCGCAACGGTACGCTGAAGCCGCGAGAGATTCCGTCCACGCGGCTTAGCGGTGGTGTTTTTTTGCCTGGCCGACTTGGTTAGATTTGGCGCGGGTTGCGTCGGACTCACCCCGAGGCGTGGCGGTTATCTGCTGGTAGACGGCTTCGTAACGGTCGACCATCGCTCGAACCGAAAAATTCTGAGCGACCCAATCGCGGCAGGCCTGGCGATTAAGCTGGTCCAGGTCGTTCACGCGCCGGACCATCGCGTCGACGTCGGGGCAAAGGAATCCAGAAACTCCGGGGGTGACGATCTCAGGCATTGCACCGTTCGGGAAGGCGAGAACCGGGGTGCCAGTTGCCATCGCCTCGACCACGGTGAGCCCAAATGGTTCCGGCCACTGAATCGGAAAGAGGAGCGCCTTGGCCTGACCGAGAAAATCGCGCTTCTCTTGCTCAGCCAGTTCCCCAACGAATTCGATGAAAGGTGGACGAATTCGGGGCCGCAAATAGGTATCAAAGTATTCGCGCTCCCATTGATTGATTCGTCCGGCTAGCTTGAGGGGGATGCCGCTCTGCTCGGCTACTTCGATTGCTTCCAATGGTCCTTTTTCCGGCGACAGGCGGCCTACGAACGCGAGGTATTGGCCGGGACTTGGTTCGAAAGGAAACTCGTCGACGGGAATCCCATTGTAGGTTACTCCTAGACAACGTCCAGCCGGTAGCTGTCGCTTTTGGCTTACGCTCAACACGCTGATAA
>DATLSK010000104.1:0-4453 GCA_035534155.1 Chloroflexota bacterium
ACCGGGGCATCCAGGTCGTCGAATCCCTCGGCCATGACCCGTGCCGCGATTTCCGCGCCGATCCCACAGGGACCATAGGTTTCGTCCGCGATGAGTAAGTGACCGGTCTTTCGCACAGACTCGAGGATCGTGGCGAGGTCCAACGGCGCCAACGTTCGCGGATCGATCACTTCGATTGAGATGCCTTCTCGTTCGAGCTCGCGGCTCGCTTCCAGCGCACGCTGCACCATGATCGAGATGCCGACAACGGTCGCGTGCTGACCTTCGCGAGCAATCCGGGCCTGTCCAAACGGTATCAAATAGTCACCATCGGGAACCGGGCCTTTGAGGTTGAGCAAGGCGCGGTGCTCCATGAACACGACGGGATCGTCGGACCGGATCGCCGACTTCAGCAGCCCCTTGGCATCGGCCGGTGTCGTTGGTACGACAACCCGAAAGCCAGGCTGGTTCACGAAGATTGAAAAGTAGCTGCCGGAATGATGGGTGGCCGCTGAGCTACCGACCCCGATGCAGCCGCGAAGCACGATCGGCATTTTCAGCCGTCCGTCGCTCATGTACTGGATCTTTGCCGTCTGGTTGATCAGCTCGCCCAGGGAGTCGAGTGCAAAGTCGATGAACATGTAGTCGACGACCGGCCGTGCCCCGACCATTGCCGCGCCGGTGCACAGACCGGTGAAGCCACGCTCGCTAATCGGGGTATCGCGCAAGCGCTCTGGGCCAAACTGCTCGAAGAGACCGACGGTGGTGTTGAAGTTACCGCCTCGCACCCCGATACCCTCGCCGACGACGAAGACGCTCGGGTCGCGCGCCATCTCTTCGGCCAGCCCTTCGCGGGCTGCCGCGGTAAAAGTTAGCTCACGCATTTTCGTCCTCGCGGTAAATGTGATCGGTCGCGGTCGACGGGTCCGGCCACGGGCTATTCTTCGCGAGCTCGAGCGCTGCCTCGACCTCACGTTGAACGTCAGCCTCGATCTGATTCAGATCGTCTTCGGCGGCCTGACTCGCGACCACGATCCGTTCGCGCAAGCGTCGAATCGGGTCGCGAGTGCGCCACTCCTCGACCTCTTCGCGAGTTCGGTAGCCGGCGTCGCGCATCCCCTCGGAATGGGCTCGGGTTCGGTACGTAAAGCATTCGAGCAAGGTCGGTCCGTCGCCGGCCCGGGCCCGTTGTATTGCCTGGCCAGCCACCTGGTAAATGCCGATCACGTCGTTGCCATCGATCCGGTAGCTCGGGAGCCCGTAGGCCTGGCCGCGCTCGGCCACGTTCGGGTTGCCGGCCACCGTGACAAACGGAACCTCGGTGGCATATTGATTGTTCTCACAGACAAACAGCACCGGCAGCTTCCAAATCGTGGCCAGGTTGAGCCCCTCGTGAAACGCTCCGTTGTTGGACGCACCATCTCCAAAGAAGGCGACGCTCACCCGATCGGTTCGCTTGAGCTTGAAAGCGTAGGCAGCACCGGTCGCCATTAAAATGCTCGGACCGACGATGCCGCTCGTTCCGAGCATCCCGACTTCCGGCGAAAACAGGTGCATGCTGCCACCTCGACCGTGCGAGCACCCGGTGACCCGACCGAACAACTCGGCGATCAAGGCGGCCGAACTCACTCCCTTGGCGAGCGCGTGGCCGTGTCCGCGGTGGGTGCTCAATACCACGTCGTCGGTACGCAGATGAGCGCAAACACCGGTCGCGACCGCTTCCTCGCCGACATAGGTGTGACACGCTCCGTGAATCAACCCAGCCTGGTGAGAGCGAGCCAATTGCTCTTCGCACCGACGAATCTGGACCATCTGGCGATAGAGTGCCAACAGCTGATCTCGATTCGGCTCGGCGCTCAGCTCGCTCAGGGGCACCGTTTTCGGCATGGCAACCGCCGAGCGCACTTCGGCCGGCCATTCGGAGCGGCTCTCGCTCGACGGTCGCGACGCGACGAGTGGTTTGGCGTCACCCGTCTCGACGAGATAGGCGAGAACCGTCCCGACCGGAACCTTGATCCCTAGAGCTGGCGAATTCGAAGGAATCCGCAAGATACCCGCGTCCATCGCTTCGACTTCACTGACTGCTTTGTCGCCCTCGATCAGGCAGATGACGTCCCCGACCTGAACCGGGTCGCCATCTTTTTTTCGCCACTCGACGAGACTTCCCTCTTGCATGTCCCACCCCAAACGAGGCAAGACCACTTCGATTGACACGTAACTCCCCCTACGAGTCCTCACTCACCACCGGTCATTCGTCGACCGGCCAAACTTTACTCCCGCCGCCGTTCAGGGCCAGGTTGCCGCCGTCAACCGGCAGCAGATGACCGGTGATAAAGGCAGCGGCATCGGAAGCGAGAAAGACCGCGGCCTTGGCGATATCTTCTGGCTCGCCGAAGCGATTGAGCGGGATACCAGCGAGCATCCGTTCGCGAGTCCGATTCGCGCTGAGGCCCGAGCTGGAAAAGATCCGCCTCAAGGCCGGAGTGAGAATCTGAGCGGGCAGAATGGCGTTCACGCGAATGCCGTGCGGGGCCCACTCGATCGCCAGCTCACGAGTAAATTGGTTGATCCCACCCTTGGTCACGCTGTAGACAAAGTTGCCGCGTCCGAGCGCGGAAATACCGGCGATTGAGCTGATGTTGATGATGCTGCCACCCTGACCGCGCTGGATCATCCGACGCCCAGCTTCTCGCGAAAAAAGAAAAGTGCCGTCGAGATTCGTGCCAACGACGTTGTGCCACTCGTCGAGAGAAAGGTCCTCCGGGCGCGAGCGATGGCCAATTCCGACGTTGTTCACGAGAATGTCCAGGTGGTCGAATTGGCGATCGAGCTCGGCGAAAGCCGCGAGAATTTGGTTGGGGTCGCCGTTGTCACAGGGGAAGGCCACCGCTCGGCGCTCGAGCGCCTGGACTTCGGCGGCGGTCTGTCTGAGACCAGGCTCGTCGATGTCGGTCAGGAAAACGTCGGCCCCCATCTGAGCCAGGCCGATGGCAGTCGCGTGGCCGTTTCCGCCATTCGCCCCGGCTCCGGTCACCATCGCCAGCCGACCGGACAGGTCAAACCACTTCACACTCAACTCGTTCACTCCGAGAAGGCATCGGCAAGACACCTTCTGCTATGTATGCTGTATACTGTTTGCGCGGGCAAAGCTGACTGTGAGTATACCATCGGTTATCCGTGAGTCAAGAGATCCTCACCCGTGAAACCGGTAGACAACACGCTCTTCTCCCTATTTCGCCCGGTCGGGTGAATCGGCTAGAATGGGGAGAGTGAGGGAATTTGGCAAAAACATTGGAGAAGTTCACGCCGGAACCTGCTCAGCACGTCGCTCTTTGGGAAATGGTCGCCGCGGGACTGCGTCGGGCGATCATTCTCGGCGAGCTGCCCGATGGGTTACATCTCGAAGAACCGGCCCTGGCCGAGAAGTTTGGGGTCAGCCGCATTCCCGTTCGGGAAGCTCTGACCCGCCTGGCGCACGAGGGCCTGATCCGTCTGGAGCCGCGCCGAGGAGCGTTCGTCGTCGGTACGACCGAGACTGACGTTCACGAGATTTATGAGGTCCGCGCACTGATCGAGACCTACGCGCTGCGACGCACGGCCAACACGATCGACCAGGCCGGAATTGCCCAGCTCCAGAGGTATGCCGACCAGATGGCCAAGGCGTTGGCGGACCACAACCTCGATCGTTTCAGTGAGCCCGACGTCAACTTTCATCGCGAGATCGTGGTCCTGGCTCAGAATCGTCGTCTCCTCGCGGCCTGGGAGCCCATCGGCGGCCTGATCGCCGCCATTTTGAGCATCACCGACACGACCTATCGCGACATGCCCCGCTCGGTCGAGTCCCACCGGGCGATCATCCGCGCCTTGCAGTCACACGATGCCCCGACCGCCGAGGCCGAGCTGCGCGCCCATCTCGCCAACGGCCAGCACGTCCTGGATCAAGCAATGAGGCATACGCACGGCGAATAGTCGTCACAATAAGGAGGCAGAGACCTTCGAAAAAAGTCAAAACCTCTGCCAAGCGTTATGATGGAAGTGGAAGTTTGACTCTCGATTGGACGTCGAACAGAACGTGCATACCTGCCATATTTGCGGAAGTCCAGTAGACACCTGGTGTCCAAACTGCACGGCAGCTTTCCCACGACGACGCAAAGCCGAGGACATGACGGGGAATGAGCGGGCCGCCGAACTCGAGTTGCTGCGCGGCCCGCTAGAAATCCCACCGCACCAATTTCGAGAGAGAATCGAAGAGCTCGTCGGGCACCAGGTCGCCCTCTACCAACTCGTCCACCGAGCTGACTGGGATACGCTGGTGGAAGAAGCGCGTCAGACCAGACGAAACACCCTGAAAGAACTCTTCAGGAGAGGAAAGACCACGCGGTAAAGCCTGGCAGGACACCGCCAGTGGCAAAGCAGCGCCTAGCTGGTAACATCGTGATGCTGACCGTCTGGCCGTGGCACCTCGAACAGCCCC
>DATLSK010000105.1:0-7728 GCA_035534155.1 Chloroflexota bacterium
GAGGAGGATCCAGATCTGACCCGGAACTACACGATATGAAAGCGGCTGACAGATGAGGATGATCGAGAGGCACAGGGCAGCGACAAAGGTAAAAGAAACAAATGCGCGGGTGCGACCGGGTAAAGCCAAGAACGCTGCCAAAGCCCCCCCGTTGGTTTATTCCACCCGCCCTTCGGCGGGTGGTATAAACTCAGCACGTCCAATAGGCGGTGACCACCGGGCGCACTGCTTAGACGGGCTACTCGCAGCATCCCAACCATCACCTAGCCTCGCAACCAGGTGCGACGCTGCAGATCCAAGCAATTACCAGCGGAATCCAGCACGCACAACCAACCACTGGAGCCAGCGCAACATCGGTATCACCTTCGCTTAGTGTATCTGTTGCCCCAGCAATTGGTCAACTACCACTGGTCGCCGGCACCAGCGGCCACGGCAACGGCGGCGATCATCCCGGCGATCAACGCGACACGCAACCACACAACTCGCAGGCGATTCATTGTCCGATACTCCTAGCAGAATTTTTACTTTTGGTTGGTCGACCCCTCGTACCACCGTGCTTAGTATAGCGCCCGGAAAGTGAGGCAACGTTAACATCTAGGGAGGTTGGGTTAGAGCATGGTTAGTGGATGGTTAAGGGTTGGTTAATGTCACGAGTTCGGTAATCAAGCATGTAACCAAACCCTCGGACGGTTCGGATGTAGCAGGGAGCGTCGGGGTCTGGCTCAATCTTGTTTCGCAAGTGGCGGATGTGGACTTTAACTATCTCTTGGGCTTCGCGCTCGTCGTAGTTGCTATCTTGCGCCTGGCGCAATAGAGCAACACTGTTTACCACCCGACTCGGATGCCGGGCAAGGTACGCGATGATCCGAAACTCGGCCGGGGTCAAGCTGACCGGGCGCCCTCCGACGCTTACTTCGATGCGCCGCAAATCGATGGTAAGATCTCCAACGGTGATCGTTTGCTCCAGATCATTGGCGACCGTCGTCCGCCGAAGCAAAGCCTCAACCCGTGCCAACAAGACGCGAACGCTAAATGGCTTCGCGAGGTAGTCATCTGCCCCCAATCGTAGGCCGCGGACGACGTGGTCGTCTTGACCCAGCGCGCTCAGCATGAGGATCGGAATTTTACTTCCGGCGCGAATGCGTTGGCAGATCTCAAATCCGTCGATGTCGGGGAGAATCAGGTCGAGCACGATGAGGTCTGGGCGCCATCGCTCGAAGACCCGCAACGCCATCTTTCCATCGGCCGCTACTTCAACCTCGAGCAGGGCTTCCTTCAGGGCAAGGACGACAAGCCTCCGCATCGCTTCGTCGTCTTCCACGACAAGAACGCGACTCATACCAGCACGCTCCAGCCTTGCGTTCGCGCTCATTGTACAAAGCATCGAGACGATCAGTCAACGCACGGCCTCTTTCTATTATCATCTTCTAACCCCGGATGTCCGGCGCGGCCAGGTCGGATACATTGACACTACTTCGTCCGGTATGTTAAAGTTCGAGTGGAGAAAAGGAGGTGGTGTGCAGATGGATAAATCGAGTTGTCCGAGTTCGCGCGTAGCAAGCACGCTGGAGGTGGCGACTAGCTAACCCTGGTCGGCACGTCTCACGTGCGATCTTTCCAACGCACGTGCTTGGCAACCTGAAGCCGAGGGAGGAAGCTCCCTCGGCTTCTCTTTTTCCGCTTCTCAGGTGGGAATGAAATCGGATGGCTTACTCACCGCTCTCCATCCCGGCAATTCGCCGTGGCCTGCGCGTCCAAACGATTGGTCGGGAGATCGTTTACCTTCGTTCCGTCGGCTCAACCAACGATTGGCTGAAGGCCGCCGCGGCTGAAGGGGCACCGGAAGGACTGGTTGTCTTTGCCGAGGAACAATCGGCCGGCCGGGGTCAAGCTGGTCGTGCCTGGGTTGCGCCACTCGGCCGCTGTCTTCTCGTTTCGGTTCTCTTACGCCCTAGCTTCCCCCCTGACAAGCTGCCAATGCTTATGATGCTTGGGGCCAATGCGGCGGCCAGCGCGGCCGTCGATCTCACCGGCCTGCCGGTCCATCTCAAATGGCCGAACGATCTCACGTCCGAAGGTCGTAAGCTGGGAGGGGTGCTCACCGAGTGTAGTGTCGTCGATGGACACATCGAGTGGGCAATCCTCGGCATCGGCCTGAACGTCAACCTCAACCGTCACGCCTTGGAGAATATTCCCGGCGCCTCGAGCTTGCAGTCCGAGCTCGGCAAACGGGTCAACCGCAATGCCCTGGCACGAGCCCTCCTCCAGGGAATCGATGACCGCTATCAGATGGTCAATTCCGGCCAGCTCCCGGCCGTCATCTCGGAATGGCGCGCGCGCCTGAACACGATCGGCCAATGGGTGACCTTACGCATCGGCACAAACGTCGAGGGACCGTTTTTCGTGCTGCAAGTCACCGACTCTGGGGGACTCATTCTCAGACGCCCGAATGGAACGACGGTTACCGCGGTCGCCGGTGAGGTTAGTGTTCGGCCAGCGCCGGTGCCCCCGCCGCCAGTGGGCAGCTAAGGCAGGCCGCACGCTCGCAGTGACGACGCTGCAGGTAGAGTAATCCTTGCTGGCGTCGGGCAGTGCGCACCAGGCGATCGGCCACACCGATCTCCGTTGCGAGAGCACGCGTCGCCTGGTAGACCGTCGGACGGGGATAATCACGAAAGAGATCCCAGACGGCCTCGCCGAATGCCCAGTCATCGCGGAAGGCGGCGATCGCCAGGGCAAACGGGAACACGACGTTCACCACGGCGTCGCGTGCGCGCTCGTGACCGAGTAAGGCGGCCGGCCCATTGGGCAACCGCAGGCCAAAGTCAGCGTGGAACGACCAATAGTCATCCCGCTCGTCCACGAGGAACATTGTCTCGAGGTCGGGCCCTGCCTTGGGACGCGCTACCGCGGCCAAGAATGCCTGGTCCAGGCCGACGGAGCGGTAGCGGACCACCAGGTAGGCAGCGGTGGCGATCCGGCGGGTTGGGTAATTGGCGAGACGCACTCCGCCAAATGTCCAATCGGCAACCGACAAGCAGTCGCCTGCCCACTCCTGGCGATAGAGCCCCCAAACACTTTCGAGCTCGGCGGTGATCGCGTTCGTTTCCCAGTCGCTCGCCAACTCGGGGCGCTGCGAAGGCAGCAATCCAGCCACGCCGAAGAGAATCGCTTGAGCGACGACCAGCGCGTCAGCGAGGGGACGCCGTCCTACGACACTGAGCAGGCGCGCCCAGGGCACCGCTTCGGCAAGACGACCGAAGGGCGTACGGTTACGACTGAAGCCCAGTGCGTCGAATACCGCCTGGTAAGCGAGCTGTTCGGGAGAGAGGCGAGTCAGGTCGGCCTCAACGCGGGCGGCGTGCTCGATCAACCGACGATCGCCCAGGCGATCGATCAATTCCACGAGGGAATCCGCGGAACGCTCGCGCACTCTCCGGTGGCAATCCTCAACCGACAGGCTTTCTCCCGCGTCGTTCAATTCTGACCGCGACACGACCAAAGTCGGGACGGGCCGTCCGTTCGGATCGCGTGGAGGATCGGCGTCGGCTTGCAGCACGACGTGGAGGATGACGGATCGATAGTGCGGATCGTCGTGATGGGAATGGCTGAACCAGTCGCTGGTCCGACGATGGAACTCGACGTCGCCTTCGAGCAGCACGCCATCGTCGAAAGCAAGCAACGCCGCGCGAACGTCTGGACCGGCCCCACCCGGACAGCGGCCGCGATAGACCACGTGCAAGCGGCGGCCGTCGGTCGTCCGTAGCAGACCGGTCAAACCACGTTGCCAGGCCGCGGCCAGGATCCGCTCGCTCGACTCATCTGGCATGGGGGTGTGATTACTCAGGCAGCGTGCGTCTCCGCCACTCGACCGGAAGCCAGGCAAACGGGTCACTCCCGTCGGGAGGCGGCCAATATTCCAAGCCTACGTAGCCGTGATAGCCGGTGGCTTCCACCGCCTGGAGAACGTTCAATAGATTGATCTCTCCTCGCCCCGGCATCTGACGCCCGGGTGCGTCGGCAACCTGAACGTGGCCAACTTTGGCCCAGTGCCGGCGGAAGGTCTCGATGAGATTTCCTTCCATGACTTGCATATGATAGAAATCGTGTTGAAAGCGGACGTTGGGCAGGCCCACCGCGTCGACGATTTCCAGACCTACCGCCGAATGGGTAACGAAGTCGCCGGGTGTATCGAAATCGTTCAGCATTTCGACGAGCAAAACAATGCCGTCGGCGGCGACTCTGGCGCCGGCCTGCCGCAAACGCTCGACCGCGACCGCCACCTGTGTCTCGTGCGGTACGCCCGGGATTCGCTTTCCCGAGAGCACGTGGATTCGGCGCGCGCCCAAACGCTTTGCCACGACCAGGGCTTCGTCGAAACGTGCCCAGAAGCGGTCTGCGGCTTCCGGCATCGTCAGGTGGCCGCGCGGATATTCTGGATCCGGCTCGGTATTCAGCAGGGCAAGCCGAAGCTGATACCGCGCGAGGAGCGACGCCAGCTCGTCGACGTTCTCACGCTGCGGAAAGAGGATCTCGACGGCGGTGAAGTTCGCCTCGGCGATTCGCCGCAGCCGTTCGTCCCAGGACAGTTCGCCGGACGGCAAATAGGTCGCGTTAACTTCGTAGCAGAGCATAGAATTAGCGCACCTCGACGTTGGCCAGGCGTTCGAGCGCCCGTACCAGTCCGGCCATATCGTCGTCCCCAAGGCCCAGGGCCGAACTTTCTCGGAAGATCTGGGTCGCGGTGCTTCCCATCAGCGTACGCACTTTCAACCCACCGCTGAGCTCGTCGATCAGGCCGAGATCCTTGAGCAACAGGTTAATCGACGTTCCGGCGACAAAGTTACGATCGAGCATCATCGGGACGCAGCGCGTAAGCATCGCACTACCGCCAAAGCTCGTCCCAAGGATGTCGAGCATCACGTGGGGGTCGGCGCCTGCCTTGGTTCCCATGACCATCGCTTCGACGACGCCAGCCACGTTGATCGCAACCAAGAGCTGATTCGCCAGCTTGATCGTGCTGCCAGCACCGGTCGGACCGACGAGTCGGATGTTCTTTCCCATCGCCTGGAAGACCGGTCGCGCGCGCTCGAAGGTCGCGCTCTCGCCGCCGACCATGATCGTCAAGGTGGCGGCCTGGGCACCGGCCGGGCCACCGCTCACCGGAGCGTCGAGGAAATCTGCGCCACGGGCACGCGCCGCGTCGGCGCATTGCTTGCTCGTCGTCGGACTCGCCGTGCTGTGGTCAACCAGAATCTGGCCCGGTCGAACGGCCTCCATCAAACCATTGGCGCCGAAGTAAACGTCTTCGATCGACGGGGTGTTGGTCAAGCAGGTCAGAACGATTTCCGAATCACGTGCGACTTCGGCTGGCGAAGTCGCCGGTCGGGCCCCGGCCTTGGCAAGCTCGTCAACGACGGCACGGCTGCGGTTGTGAACAGTAACGACGTGCCCGGCTTTGAGCAAATTGAGGGTCATCGGACGGCCCATACGGCCCAGGCCGACGAAACCGACATTCATTGGCTTCCTCCAACCGGATTCTTGGGGTCTCGCGGTCGGATTATAGCACGCCCTTCCCACGCGAGCAGCGACCTGATTCCCCTGATCCCCAGTCCCGAGCCACTGACGCCCGTACTAGAGATCCAGAAGATAGTAACCATGGACGTCGATGATCCGGGTGCCATCCTGCTCGACGACGCGCTTGGCGGTCCCGTAGCTGAGATGACTGTGACCGTGCAGAAGGGTCTTCGGATGGTACGCACGAATCAGATCGGTGAAAGCGGGAAAGCCGCGGTGGGTCCGATCCGAAGCGTCCTGACAAATCGCACGTCCAGATCGGTCGGGGAGGCGACAGGCTCGTCCAACGCCGGACGGTGGGTTGCAAACATCGAAGGCCAGCGGACAGTGACGCGGCGGAGCGTGGGTGACGACGAGGTCGACGCCACCAGCCAGCCAGATGCGGGGTTTCAGACAAAAGATGCGCCGGGCCATGGCGGCCTCGCTATACTGATACGCTCCGTCGTTATACCAGGGTGCGCCACCCAAACCCAGAATCCGAAGGCCCTGCCAGACGACAAGCTTGCCGTCAATCGCCTCTCCGCCTTCCGGTGGGTTCTCTTTATAGTTCTCATCATGGTTGCCCGGCACGTAGAAGAGGGGGATGTTGAAGCAAGAAACGAGATAGGACAGGTATCCCGCGGATAGGTCGCCGCAGGAGATCAACAAATCGATCTTCGCGGCACGCCATCGTTCGGCGTCGAAGTGATCGTACAGGGTGGGAGTAACTTCATCGCTGACCGCAAGGATGCGCACGGGTGTCTTGCTCCGCTTGGCCGGGCGTGCTGTCTCGGGCTAATCCAGCTCGTCAAGTCGATCTGCCGCGAATACTCGGTATGGATTCAGTATACAGCCAAGTCGAGCGTCATGGCCAGCACTGGAAAAATACGAAGGAAGCTGGGCGGTTCGACGCTGGCACGTCGCTGATCGCGCCAGCGTCGTGGTGGCCGGAGAGCGGGCCGCCATTCCGATCGCTCCGTCAACCGTGACAGGCATTTTCGAGCGCGAGGTCGCTGAGCTTCGGCGTCTGAACCTTTCCGTTGCTTAGCTCGACGTTGGCGAGCTGGTCGAACCACTTGACCAGATGCCCCTGACTGTCGAAGAGACCGAGGCTGAGCTTATATGGACGGCCATCAACCAAGTTCGTCAGGGTGACGTAAATCGTCGCCTGGCCGGTCGCCCCGGGAACAACTTGATCCTTCACCTGGGCGATTGGCTGGGTTTGACCGATCGGGGTCGCGTAGAGTTGGGCAACCGCATCCTGATGATCGCGCAAGTAGAGGTTGGTTTCAACGAAGAGGCCGGCGTCCACCGAATACAACTTGACTTTATTGACCGCGAACGGCTGAGGGATCAGCGCGGGTAAGCCAACCGGTTGTGCCGCGAACAGGCCAACGGTCGGCCAATGCTGTTGAACCCAGGCCATCCAGCCGGTTCTTTCGGTGGCAACCGAGCCATACTTGTCGATGCCGGCATAGCTCCAGACAAAAGCGCCAGCGTAGCCTTGCTGCCAGGCGATATTCAGAACGTTATCAAGGGGATGCAGGGTACTTTGAGCCGGGAATTCGCCGATGACGATTGGCTTGTTTAAGCCAAAATGGCTGGCTGGCGTATTCAACGGATCGTAGGGCTCGAGCCAGTCGTACCAGCTAAAGCTGTAGTAATCGAGTCCGAGACCCCGCCAGTCAACCAGATCTCGCGATCGATTTGCCTCTACCGTTAACAAGGCGTTGCTCTGGGAACGTACTGCCCCGACGAGACTGCGAACAAAGGTGCGCACTTGATCCAACGAAAGCTTGATCCGCCCGTCGTTGTCTGGATTGAGCTCGTGTACTCCCCAATCGGGCTCCGCGATGAGCTCATAACCGACTATTCGGCCGTTCCTGGTAACGTGTTGAATGAACGGAATGACAACTCGGTTCATCAGCTCCTGACGCTTGATCGGGTCGGTGAGCAAATCGGCGTGGCCACCCATCTGGACCCCTTGGCTGATGCAGTTCGTCGCCCAGAGACCGCTGTCGAACAATGTAAAAACAAGGTAGATGTTGTGCTTCCTGGCAATCGTCAGGGCGGCGTCGACGTCTTTGAAAACATAATCGTCAAGTCCGACCGGGTTCCCCTGGCCGTCGAAGCGGATACCGTACCGACCATCCTGGAAGACGCGCCACTTGA
>DATLSK010000106.1:0-8538 GCA_035534155.1 Chloroflexota bacterium
GCTTTTCAACTGATCGATAGTCCTAATGGCGTCCGGCACCGCGGTGTCCATGATAACCAGGACGGGTTTCAAGTTTTCGACCATTTCGGACACGACGGCGGCTCGATCAGCACGTGCAGTGGTTGCGTTGAGAAGCCTTTCCACGACCGTTTCCAGCATTTCCTGTAACGACAATTGGTCCTCGACGATCAAAATTAATGGTTTGTCCATCGTTTTACCAGCCTGATATGCTACTATATGTTCGGTTGCTATGGGGGCAAAAATTAACCTCGCAGCGTGCGTATCCCCCCCGAAAATATGCAAAGCGCAAGAACCGTGCCAGAACCAACAATATATTTCAGCCCACGTTCAGGGGCGTATCGGAGATTTTCGGGCAACTGTCAGCATCGTCACGGACAATAGGCTCAAGAGAATTGGGATTCGCCAACCAGGATCAACGCGCGTCGCCTGCTTGGCGGCCTTCGAGCGAATGGCGCAGAAAAGTGGAGTCGACGATGGTTTATTTGAAAGCTTGTCCTCGTTGCCGCGGCGACCTCATGGAAGATGAGGACGGCCGGGTCCATTACTTATGTTGCCTTCAGTGCGGCCACATCTTGAGTGGAGTCGAAGAAACGGCTTTGCAGTTCGCCGTAGCACGCCAAGACAGGCTGACCTCGGCAGCGTCAGGCCATCAGGCAGCGGAGGCCGGGAAGCTGCGACCGGTAGGCGAAGGGGACGGCAGCATGGCCATCGCGTCATAGAATTTCGAATCGGACGCACGGACGTCCACACCCTTGACGACGAAGAAGAGTATGATAGTTCCAGACGATCTTGAGGGAGGACGCCCATGGCAGCCGTAACCTATCACCACGTTCTGCTCTCGACAGACGGTTCAGATCACGCGACGCGGGCCGGCGACCACGCGATTGCCATCGCCAAAGCATTTCAGGCTCAGTTCAGCGTGCTCGCGGTGGTCGACATCTACGCGTTCATGAATTCGCAAACCCCGAACTATAGCGTCGACCTGTTAGAGGACGAGCGGGCCTTCCTCCAAAAGGCGGTTGACGAGATCGCCCAGGTGGCAAACGCGGCAGGTATCGCAAGCGTTAGTCCGAAAGTCGTCGAGGGATCTCCGCACACGATGATTGCCGACACGATTCGCGAGTCGGGTGTCGACCTCGTCGTCGTCGGATCGCACGGTCGCAATGTGATCGAGCGACTGATCCTCGGCAGTACCTCGGAATATCTGGTTCACCACTCACCATGCCCGGTAATGATCGTTCGTCCCGAGGAGTAAGCCCGCGGCGAGGTACCACGCGAAAATGAGCCCAGAATACCTAGAGAGTTTCGTCGCTTCGCGACGCTTCGGCAAGGCCACGGTGACCATTATCTGCGACGGAGCCTTGCGCTGGGCACCCCAGCTTCAGGTCCCCGAGGACCAGTGGCGCGCGGCGATGCCGGCCGCCGATAGCGACGGACGGATGGTCTTCGACGTCAACGTCGCCCTGATCCGCCTCGGTGACGCTTTATTGCTGGTGGATACCGCTTTCGAAGACCCCGACCCCACTCGCCCAGGATTGGGAGGCGCGATTCGCCGCACTCCGGGAGTCGTGGCAGGCTTGGGCCGGCTCGGGGTAACGGCCGAAGACATTACGCATGTGTTGATTACCCACGCCCATGGCGATCACATCTACGGATCGACCGTCGAAACGGGTGGCAAACGGGGACCGCGCTATCCGAATGCCCGTTATTTTATCGGACGGGCCGACTGGCTGGATAATCCCGCACGGGAGAATCTGAATAGCCCTGCGGCAATTCATCTGGGCACGCTCGATCGACTTGGATACCTCGACCTCGTCGACGGAGATCAGGAAATCGTCCCTGGCGTCGCGATGCTCCACGCCCCCGGCGAATCCCCGGGCCATTCGATCGTCCGGGTTCATTCGGACGGAGAGAGTTTTTATTTCCTTGGCGATTTATTCCACCATCCGTGTGAAGTCGAGCACGTCGATTGGGCGTCATACGGCCGCGACGGCGAGGCCTTGATTCTAACGCGTCATGATCTAATCGGCGCCGCGGCTCGCGAAGCTGCCGTGCTCGTCTTCAGTCACGTGCCCTTCCCAGGCTGGGGAATGATCGATCGCCACGCCGGGACATCTCGCTGGCGATCGATCTAGATTCCCTCGACAATCCCAATTCGATTGGTGATCGCATCGCAGACCCAAACCCGCCCCTCCGGGTCGATGGTGAGACCGTGCGGCTCGAAGCCTTCGAACTGCCATCGCCGAAGGATTCGACCGTCCTTGGGGTCGAGGTGGAACGTCGTTTCTAGCGTGGTGTCGTTGCAAACAATCGCCCCGTCAAGGAAGAAAACGCCGTGCGAGCGGCGGCCCGGGAAGGGAATTTGGTGTTCAAGCGCGCCGGTTTCGAGGTTTAGCTTTTGGAGACAGCCGAGGCCCGGTCGCGTGACCCAAAGAGCGCCGTCGATGACTTCAAGACCGTGAATTCCGCCTTCCAGCGCGGTGGGTAGCTCAATCGCTTGGAGGCAATGTCCGGTGCTCGGATCGAATTTATAGACGTAGGCCGGGCGGCGGTTCGATGCTCCCCAGACCGCGCCCGCGCCGAAGCCAACACCACTAAGATTACGCGCCGGGGTCGCGAAGCTCGTCACTACCGAGCCATCGTAGCGAATCAGATAGATGCGATCGTCTTTCTGGTCACAAACCCAGATACCCTCGCGCGTCGCCGAGAGACCATTCGCCTGCGGACCAGGACCAGAGAACATGACACGTACGGTCGCCATCTGGCGTTTCCTCCAATTTGGATTTAGTCCACAAAGGTCGGCTGAAATTCCTGAATAAAGACCCGAACCACGGCCGGATCGAATTGTCGACCAGCGCAACGAAGCAACTCGCGACACGCCTCGTCA
Source organism: Chloroflexota bacterium (assembly GCA_035534155.1). Taxonomy (GTDB): domain Bacteria; phylum Chloroflexota; class UBA6077; order FW602-bin22; family CADDYW01; genus JAJPIK01. Next base: position 2,909 of record DATLSK010000106.1, read on the forward strand.
TTCGACATTGATCGCTGGTATGATCGCTCGCTCGTCATCGCCGAGTAGCTATCGGCAACGGTCAGGATACGTGCGATCAACGGGATTCGCTCGCCGCCAAGACCATCCGGGTAACCTGCCCCGTCGAAACGCTCGTGGTGGAAACGCACGCCTGGCAGCACCGCTCTGAGACCTCGAAAGGCCCCGAGCATGCTGGCTCCCAATCGCGGATGTCGCCGAGCCAATTGGAGCTCGGCGGGCGAAAATGCGCTGGTCTTTCGCCAAAAGTGACGTGGTAAGGCAATCTTACCAAAGTCGTGCATCAAACCGGCTCGCCGGAGCGTCACGAGCTGACGCGACTTGAGCCCCATCGAGTGACCAACGCGGACTGCCCAATCGGCGACAATGCAGGAATGCTCGTGGATCTCTCGATCGTACCCGCGCAGTAGCCACGCAACGGTCGTTACCATTGAATCGACGCCGAGCAAGGCGCGACGGTCCGCGACTACGATCTGTTGAAGCTCCAGGATCTCCGCGCCTGCCGTGGGACGAACCGTGGATCCCGAGGCATCGGTAATCGTGCGAAAGGGCATGGATTCATTCGTTACTTGATCAATCTTCATGGCTTAACTCGTCGGAGAATAAAGGTAGTAGCGATTCAACACCTCGAAGACGTAGTTCTCGGTTTCCAAATACGGAGGCACTCCCGAGTAGGTATCCACGGCGTGAGCTCCGGCGTTATATGCCGACAAAGCGAGCTCGACATCTCCGTTGAATCGCCCCAGATCATTTGCCAGAATCCGTGTTCCCTGGCGAACGTTCGTTTCTGGATCGTAGGAGCCGCCCACGACTTGCATCAAGCCAATTGCCCCTTTCGAACTCGTCGCGTTGGGATTGCCTCCGCTCTCGGTCATCATCACCGCGGCGACGAGATTAGGATCCAAGCCAAGTGGCACGGCGTATTTCAAGATAAGGGATTCCCACCGACGGATCTCCCCCGGCACGGTCGAGCCAAGCGCGACCGCGCGGGACGTCGGCGTCACGTCATTGGCATTCGTCGCCGCGACGGCAGAGTCAGGTGGCACCGCAACCGAAACGATCGCGTCTGGCGTGGCATGGTTGGATTCGGTGGACGGAACGACTGGGGTCGCCAGCGACGAAAGCAAACGCGGGCGAACGAACTTTGCAGCGAACTGATCGGGGGAGGAAGCGGTCAAAATCTCGCTCGAGTGAGATAAAGAAGCAGCCGGCGTTACCCGAGCAAACGCCAGTTGAGATGCTTGGCCGGATGGTATTTGAAAGAGCCGGCTACCCATGACCAGAGCGATAATAACCCCTACGCCGGCTGCCCCTCCGGCATAGGCGCGAATCGTTCGCCACCAGGGCACAAAACGCCACCATCACGGACACACGTCAGTGTGCGGCCAGGAGATTCCTTCCGTCACTGGAAGTGGCCGAATTATAGGAGGGGCAAATGGCTTCTGTCAACTCTCACCGGCATCTTCGTACCCGCCGCTGACGATGTCGTAGACAAACGAGGAACGATCGATCAGCGTCCCACGGCAAATCCGGGTCGACGACGGTTCCGACGGAGCGGCGAATCCAGCCATCAAATCATCCATGATCCGGTTTGGCACCAGGTTCCAATCACTTGGATAGATGTACTGAAACAGGTGCAAGTACGCCAGCAAGAGCTCCGGGTACGGCTCGAGATGTTCGTTGAGCAAATCCCAGTCTAGCGTCTCACCAGTCGCACGCATCAGGTGAACGACGTCGGCTCCATCAAAACGGTGGCGTGCCGCGACAAACATCTTCGTCCAAAGCAGATCCTCGGGCGCGGCGATCGAAGCGGCGCTATCAAAAATTCGCGCGGGTCGACCACGCAAGATCCACGACGCATCAATGTCGTATGCGCCCTGGGCGAAGTGGTGTACGAGATCAACCTCGGCGTCGTGCAAGCACATACGGTTCTGGGTGGCGTCTTGATCGAGGAGCCTTGCCCCGGCCTCGGCCAAAGCATGAACCGCGGGATCGAGTTGAGAGGGCTCAATCATAAGATCCAGGTCAAGCGTCGCGCGGCCGAGGCGGATGTAGTGCTCGAGTGCCCAGGCGCCTCCGATCACAAACGGAACGTGGGCCATCCTCAGTGCACGGAGCGCGAGTAGGTAATCCTGCTGGATCGATTTGGTAACGACCATCATGATCTTGGACCATCCGTTGTTTCACTGGACGGATGGGATTGCAGAACACGTGCCGATGCCGACCGACGATGCAGCAACGGTGGTCCGGATCGGTTGCTGTCGGCAAGCGCTCCGGACCACCTGGGGCTCGTTTGGGGTCAGGCGAGCACGAGATCCGGCGAGCGACTCTCGATTACGCCGCGCGCCAGCGTCGCAAATTCGTTCACCGTTTTTTGGCCCAGGTTTTCTCCCGAGCGCAGTCGGATTGAGACCAGGTCACCGTCGACTTCCTTATCGCCGACGACGAGCATATAAGGAATCTTCTGAAGCTGGGCTTCACGGATCTTGTAGTTCACCCGCTCCGAGCGCGCATCGACATCGGTTCGAACGCCGGCCTCACGCAAGCGCTGCACCACCTGGTCACAATAGGGAATATGGCGGTCGGCGATTGGCAGCAGCCGAGCCTGAATCGGGGCAATCCAGACCGGGAATGCCCCGGCAAAGTGCTCGATCAACACACCCATGAACCTCTCCATCGAACCGAAGATCGCCCGATGGACCATGTACGGTCGTCGCGGCTTCCCATCTTCGGCGATGTAGGTCAGATCGAACCGCTCTGGCATGTTGAAGTCGAACTGAACCGTCGTGCACTGCCAGTAGCGACCAAGCGCGTCGCGGATCTTTATGTCGATCTTGGGGCCGTAGAACGCACCGCCTCCCGCGTCGACCTGATACGCCAGATGTCGATCTTCCAGCGCACGACGCAATGACCCTTCGGCGGCATCCCAAAGCTCCGAAGCCCCCATCGCCTTCTCCGGTCGCGTGGAAAGGTACACCTCAAAGTTCTCAAAACCGAAAGCTCCCATGATCTCCAGCGTCAAGTCGATCACGCCGAGCAGCTCAGCGTAGACCTGATCTGGCCGGCAAAAGATGTGCGCGTCATCCTGGGTAAAACCCCGTACGCGCAGCAGGCCATGGAGCACCCCCGCCCGCTCGTAGCGATAGACATTGGCAAGCTCGCCAAGCCGGACTGGCAGATCGCGATAACTGCGAAGCTGCGACTGATAGATCTGAATGTGGAACGGACAGCTCATTGGTTTGACGTAGTAGGCTTGATTATCAAGCTCCATTGCCGGGAACATATTCTCCCGGAAAAATCCCAAGTGCCCGCTCGTCTCAAACAATTGTCCCCGCGTAATGTTCGGCGTGAAGACGGCCTCGTAGCCAGCCCGCTCGTGAACCTTTCGCCAGTAATCTTCGATCACCGTGCGAATGCGCCCGCCCTTCGGGTGCCACAGGACCAGGCCCGGTCCAACCTCATCGCTGAAGCTGAACAAATCCAGCTCCCGGCCAAGCCGGCGGTGGTCGCGGCGTGCCGCTTCCTCGCGCTTGAGGAGGTGTGCGTCGAGCTCAGCCTGGGTAGGAAACGCCGTCGCGTAGATTCGCTGGAGCATCGGCCGGTGCTCGTCGCCACGCCAGTACGCTCCGGCGACGTTGAGCAGCTTGAAAGGTCCGATTTTCCCGGTCGACTCGACGTGGGGACCGCGGCACAAATCGATGAAATTGTTCTGCTGATAGATTCCGACCTGCTCTTCGCCCAGGTCATCGATCAGCTCAACCTTGTACGGCTGATTGCGCTCTTCGAAGAACTTCCGCGCCGCCGCGCTTGGCATCGACGATTGCACAAAGGGCACATTTTTCTTGACAATCGCAGTCATCCGGTTTTCGATCTCTTGAAGGTCTTCCGGCGTCAGCGGACGCGGCAGATCGAAATCGTAGTAGAAACCTTCCTCGATTGGTGGACCAATCGCCAGCTTTGCATCCGGAAAAAGCGAGACGACCGCTTCGGCCATCACGTGTGCGCACGAGTGGCGCATGCGCTCCAGGTCATCCATGAACGCCCTCCTTCTCACTAAACCTTTGTTTCTGGCCCCCACGCAGGATCTGCGCTTCTGTCGGCCAACAAAAAAACCCCGACCCAGCAAACTGGGACGGGGTTCCCCGCGGTTCCACCCAAATTCGCACGAACCTGTAAGAAGCTCGCACGCACTCATTCCCGTGGTAACGGCCGGGAGCCGAGCTTCGCTAAACGCCTCTCGACGTTTTCACTGACTAGCTCGCAGGTGGTTTTCCCTACCGTCGTCGGCGAAGCGGGCTTTCAGCCGGTGACCCGCACTCTCTGGCGCCCGCCTGGTAGGTACTCGTCCTGGTCAATGCATTTGTCTCATTATACGGCAAAAGCGAAGAATATTCAATGTTATGAGCAGGATGGTAATGTGCGGGGGATTGTGTCAATTTGGTTAGCGGTGATTAGGCGGCGGCGAGTGCATCTTCAACGACGTCCGACCACTTCGCGCCGCGCGCAATCCGCATTTCCCCCGCCTGCATCAGAGTGAGGTAGACCCGCGTGTCCAGCCCCGCTTCCCCGTGAAAGAGAACCACCTGGCGCACCATACGCCGAAGGGTCCGGTTCAGCCGTTCAAGACGGCTGGTTGTGCGCAGATATCTTGCCTCCCAGGGTTTGCCCCGCTTGGCCGCAGCTTCCAGCACGTCCACGTAGGCGATCGTCCGCTCAAAATCCCGCAGCAGGGTTGCGACCGCCTCGGGTTCCTCCTCCTGCCACTTGGCCACGAACGCGTCCCGCCGCCGCACAATCTCCGTCCGATCCTCCCCCCGATAGATCGCCGCTGCCTCGCTGACCACGGCACGACGGCGCGCCCGCCGCGCCTCCTTCGCCTCCTCTTTCCCCTTCGCGTCGGCCGACGCCGTCCGCAGCCCCTTCACCGCTTTGCCGATGTTACGCAGCCGGTGAAACACACACAACTGGTGCTTCACCCCAGCGCCCAGGTCGACCTCCGCTAACGCCGCCTTCAACCCGTCGCTCCCGTCGCTCACCAGCAGTTGCAGTCCCCGCTCGGCCTGCAGTCCCCGTTCTCGCAGACGCTCGAGGAGCCGCGCCCAACTCGCTTGGTCTTCTTGGGTTGCCCGCTCCCAGTCCAGCACCCACCACTCGCCGGTTGTGGGCTCCACGCCAAAGGCGACCAGGAGCCCGATCTGCTGGCGGCGGACCCGTGGCCGGGTGCGTCCGCGCCGATCCACAAACTCCGCGCCGGTCGGGACCAGGGTTTTGACCCAGATTCCATCCACCAGCACCACGGGGGGAACCTGCTCCAGGGCGCTCTGGCGCAGCACACTCACCAGACGGCTGACTTCCTGGCCTCGGGCGTTAATCGTGCTCTTGGCAAGAGAACCCGCGTTGGTCGGGGCAGTCATCTCCCCGACTTGGCGCAACGTCAGGCCCAACGCGAGACCCTCGCGGAACCGTTCCTCCAACTCCGGGCTGATCCGGGCATAGGGAGCGAACACGGAAAAGCTCAGGTCCACCGTGGCGCCGCAGTGACAGCGCAGCCGCGGGACGCGCAAGGCCACGACGATCCCTTCCAGCACCAGCGTCCGTCCATAGGTTCCATT
>DATLSK010000107.1:0-17606 GCA_035534155.1 Chloroflexota bacterium
CCCATCTCCCAACGGACTGACAAAACCGCCGACCCGTCCGGCCGTTTCAATCAGCTCGGCCAGGTCCGGCGTCGGCTCCAGCGAGGTCACCCTCCCGCCATCGAGCAGGCGCCTGGCACCACTAATCGTTGCCCGGGCCGGGGCCACGACCCCAGAATACCCTATAACAGCTTTATCATAGATATCTAAGATAGACTCGACAATTGCCGACCAGGCAAAATCCTGGGATCGCTCGACGCCGTGGCGACCTAGCTCTACCGCGAGAGCCGGCTGTTTTGTCAATCGAGAGAGTGCGCGATAGAGCGCGTCTGGATCTCCGCGTGGCACCAGCACGCCAGCCGCGCTGTCGGCCAGGACCTCTTGATACGCGGGAATGTCGGACGCGACCAGGGCACGGCCAGCCGCCATCGCTTCGACCAGGACGATCCCGAAGCTCTCCCCACCTAACGACGGGACGCAGACGACGTCGGCGGACTGAAAGAACCGAGGCAAACGTTCCGGAGACGCATAGCCCGCGAACACGACGTTGTCGATTGCCGCGGCCCGCAGTAATCGCTGGTAACGCTCTCGCTGTGACGTTGAGTATCCCCCGACCACGATGAGACGAGCCGCGCGGCCGTCGCGGCTCAGTCGGGCAAAGGCTTCGAGCAGGACTCGAAAGCCTTTTCGCTGCTCCAACCGCCCGACGAAGAGGATATTGAACCTGCCGTCCTGGAAGTCGGAAAACGGTACCGCGTTGCGAAAACGCCCGACGTCGACGCCGTTCGGGAGAATGGTGAACTCGGCGCGGAAATGTCGGCCCACGAAATCGCGCGCACTGCGTGACACGGCAATTCGCGCGTGCAGTCGTCTGAACAAGCGATCCAAGAGATAGCGACCCCAGCGATAGCCCAGCTCATTCCCCGAGTAGGCGTGGAACGTGGCGACGTTGGCGGAATGCGAATGGTGAAGGGCGACCGTGGGCAATAAGGGGACAAACGGCTCGTGCAGGTGCAGAACGTCAAAGTGATTTTGGCGTAGGATGGCTTTGACCTGACGGGACAAGCCTGGTGAGAGGGCAATCCGCGCGACCGAGCCATTCACCGGCACGCTGACCACCTGGCCGATCGGTAGCAAGTTAGACGGCTGAGCCAGTCGTCCTTGCCGAGAGGTCGGGGCGATGATCGTGGTTGAGTGGCCTCGCGCCCGCAAGGCTCGATCGAGTTGGGTCACGTGCTCGGTGACCCCTCCAGGACAACTGAAATCGTATGGCGAAATGAGCGCGATCTTCAGACCAGTCACGAGTCCTCCCATACTGGACGAAACACGACCCACTGGGTTGGGTTACGCCGGAGGAAGGATTCGAGCGAATCGAAGAGGCGTTGAGTCGTGATCTGGAGATCTTGTCGCCGGGATCCAGTTTGGCTGACCGGAATCGGGGCGCCAATCCGCACCTCGAATCGATGACCGCCGAGACGCATCGTGCCAACCGGCAACAGGGGCGCCTGACACCGGTGCGCGATCAGCGCCGCGGCAATGGGCATTCTGGTCGGCCGTCCGCAGAGCTTGACCACGTCGCCACTACCCAGGGTGATCCGATCGGCTCCGATCCCGACAACGGCGTTACGGTGGAGCGCGGCGCGAACCGACCTAAAAGCATCCTGCCCGACTGGCTCACAAATCAAACCAGCCTGGCGCCGCAACGACATCATCAGATTCAAAAGCTCGGGCGGCTCGACCTGCTCGACCGGAAGCATGACTTCGAGACCGCGCTCTACCGCGAGGCTCGCCACGATTTCGACGTTACCGAGATGAAGAGACGCGAGAACCGCGCCGTTTCCCGCCGCGAGTGCCTGCTCGAGGTGGTTCCAGCCATCGACGTGGACCCGCGCCATGAGTTCGGACCGACTGAAGCGAGGAAGATAGAGTAGATCAAAGTAGTTCTGTGCAGCGGCGACGAAGACGGCCCGAACTTCGGCCACCCGAGGCTCCCGCCCCAAAACAATCCGCAGATTCCGACGAACCGCGCGGTCCGCCGAGCGATTCGTGAGCCACGCCAACATCCCGACCGCGACGGCCAGTCGACTTTCGAGACTGGCCGACAGTCGAGGTACGATCACGCGTCCGACTCGGAATCCCCAGAGCGCCGCGCTTACGCCGATGGCGAATCTGCTCCGGCGATGAATTCGTCAACGAGATCCTTCGCTTTGGAATCGGAGAATTGCTGGGGAGGCGACTTCATGAAGTATGACGAAGGACCAACCAGGGCGCCCGATAGCTTCCGATCGAGCCCAAGCTTCGCGCAACGCACCGCGTCGATCACCACTCCGGCGGAATTTGGCGAATCCCACACTTCGAGCTTCAGCTCGAGGTTCAGCGGCACGTCTCCAAACGTTCGGCCTTCCATCCGGATGTAGCACCACTTTCGATCCTCGAGCCAGGGCACATAATCGCTTGGACCAACGTGTACGTCTTCCGGAGGTAGTTCGTAATCAAGTTGCGACGTAACCGAATTGGTCTTGGAGATCTTCTTCGACTCGAGCCGCGAGCGTTCGAGCATGTTCTGAAAGTCAGTGTTGCCACCGAAATTAAGCTGGTAGGTACGCTCGACCTTAACACCCCGTTCGCGGAAGAGACGGGTCAATACCCGGTGGGTAATCGTCGCGCCTACCTGAGATTTTATGTCATCTCCAATGATGGGCAGACCGCGCTCGGCAAAACGTCCTTGCCAATACTTTTCACGCGCGATGAACACGGGAATACAGTTGACCAGGGCGCAACCGGCGCTCAAGACCTGCTCGACGTACCACTTCGTGGCCTCTTCGCTGCCCACCGGCAGGTAGTTGACGACGACGTCGGTCTTGGTGTCCCGCAGGATCCCGACGATATCCTCGGTTGACTCCGGCGCCGTCTTGACGACGTCCGCGACGTAGGCGCCAATTCCGTCGTGGGTCATGCCGCGCCGCACCGGCACCCCCAACGACGGCACATCGGCAAACTTATAGGTATTATTGGGCGCCGCGAAGATCGCCTCGCTCAAGTCCTTGCCGACTTTGTTGCGATCGACGTCGAACGCGGCGGAGAACTCGATGTCCCCCACGTGGTACGGCCCTAATTGAACGTGCATCAGGCCGGGGACGAACTGATCGGTTGGTGCCGAACGGTAGTAATGAACCCCCTGAACGAGAGAGGAGGCGCAGTTACCGACACCAAGAAGGGCGACACGTACTTTGTTAGCCAAGGAAACGAACTCCTTTACTCACTCAGTCGACCAGGGGAGGGGCAGAGCCTCGTGTCCAGCAGTATGCGAGCCATCTCGAGGACAAGGACACGAGCCGATCCGCACTCCCTACCCAGCGACCGAGTCTTCACACGTAATGACCGGTTGTTGCCGATCCATGGATACGGCTCGGCCCGACCGGCAAACGCGGCTAGGGGAGCGTACGTTTCCCCTGGCCGCGTAATCATTCAAGCACAAACGAAGTCGATTGTCGAATCGCTTAGACTTCGCGGAACTCGCCTTCCACGGTACCTTCCGGTCCGCCAGGCCCTTCTGGCCCGCCCTGACCGCCCGGCTGCGGACCGGCGCCCGCTGCTCCGGCCTGGCCGTAGACCGACTGACCGATGCGTTGCAGGGCAGCCGACAGGTCGTTGGACGACGAGCGAATCTGGTTCACATCGCCGCTCTGCAACGCCGAGCGAACCGCGGCCACTTTTCCTTCGACCTCGCTCTTGAGGTCAGCCGGAACTTTGTCGCCGTACTCGCTCAGCGTCTTTTCGGCGGTGTAGGCGAGCGAGTCGGCATTGTTGCGCAGCTCAATCTCTTCTCGTCGCCGCTTATCTTCATCACTGTGCAGCTCGGCCTCACGGACCATCCGATCGATCTCTTCCTTGCTCAGGCCCGAACTCGCGGTAATCGTGATCCGCTGCTCGCGCCCAGTCCCCTTGTCGGTCGCCGAGACGTTGAGGATGCCGTTCGCGTCGATGTCAAACTTCACCTCGATCTGCGGTAACCCACGTGGCGCCGGGAGGATTCCGTCCAGAATAAACCGGCCGATTGACTTATTCTCGGTCGCCATCGGGCGCTCGCCCTGCAGAACGTGGATTTCAACCGAGGGTTGGCTGTCCGATGCCGTAGAGAATATCTGGCTCTTGCTGGTTGGGATCGTCGTGTTTCGCGGGATGAGCGGAGTCATCACGCCGCCCAGGGTTTCGATCCCAAGGGTCAATGGCGTCACGTCAAGCAGCAGGACGTCCTTCACTTCGCCTTGGAGTACGCCTGCCTGAACCGCGGCGCCGACGGCCACGACTTCGTCCGGATTCACGCCCTTGTGCGGCTCCTTGCCGAAAACCTGTCGCACCTTTTCGATCACGGCCGGCATACGGGTCTGACCGCCGACCAGCACGACCTCGTCGATCTGGGTTGACGTCTTGTTCGCATCACGGAGCGCCTGGCGCACCGGCTCGACCGTCCGCTCGATCAGGTCTGAGACGAGTTGCTCGAGCTTCGCCCGGGTCAGCGTCATTGCCAAATGCTTCGGCCCGGAGGCGTCGGCGGTTATGAACGGCAAGTTGATCTCGGATTGGAGCACCGAGGAGAGCTCGATCTTTGCCTTCTCGGCGGCTTCCTTCAAACGCTGGAGCGCCATCCGATCCTGTCGGAGATCGATGCCATTATCGCGCTTGAATTCGTTGCAGATCCACTCGATGACCCGTTGGTCGAAATCATCGCCCCCGAGGTACGTATCCCCGTTGGTCGACTCGACCTCGTACACGCCCTCGCCGAAGTGAAGGATCGAGATGTCGAATGTGCCGCCGCCCAGGTCGTAGACGGCGATCGTCTCTTCCTTCCCCTTCTTGTCGAGCCCGTACGCCAACGAAGCCGCCGTTGGCTCGTTAATGATTCGCAGGACTTCCAGCCCGGCGATGCGACCGGCGTCCTTGGTGGCTTGACGCTGACTATCGTTGAAGTAAGCCGGAACCGTGATGACCGCTTGAGTAATCTTCTCGCCAAGCTTCGCCTCGGCATCTTGCTTGAGCTTCTGAAGAATCATCGCTGAGACTTCTGGGGGCGCGTACGTCTTCCCACTCATGAGAACGCGCACGTCGCCATTGGACGCCTCGGAGATCTTGTACGGCACCAGTTTCGCGGCTCGCTGCACTTCCGTATCGCTAAACTTGCGACCCATGAAGCGCTTGATCGAAAAGATAGTATTTTCGGGATTCGTGATCGCCTGGCGTTTCGCCACCTGGCCGACCAGACGCTCACCCGTCTTGGGATTGATCGCCACGACCGATGGCGTCAAGCGAGATCCCTCGGCGTTCTCAATGACTGTCGGCTCGCCGGCCTCGATGATTGCCACCACCGAGTTCGTCGTCCCCAAGTCGATCCCTAGCACTTTTGCCATTGCTTGCCCTCCGCAAAAAGTCCCGGTCTGGGACTCGTCATAGTCGCGCGAAGACCGGCGCTCGCGGACGGGCGACGGTATCGCACTGGGAAATTCTCATTGATCACGTTACTGGCATAACTCGGCCCACAGGTCAGTGATTAGCGCGCCCAGGTACTGAACGGTCGCGATGACCTGTTCATAACGCAGGCGCGTTGGTCCTACCACCCCAATTGCACCACCGACACCTTCCCGACCGTAGCTTGTCGCGACAATCGCGCATTCGCGTAAAGTCGGCCACGGCACCTCGTCGCCGATCATCACCCGGACCCCCGGCTGCTCGAGCACCGCCTCGGCCAGCTCCGCCGCGAATTGCCGCTGCTCGAAGGCCCGCATGACCTCTTGCGCTTTCTCACCACGCGCAAACTCCGGCTCGGCGAGCAGGGAGCTGATACCGTCATACCAGACACCCGGCAGGACTTGCTGGTCAACCCGTTGCATCAGACTGCTCAAGGTATCGCGCACCGAGAATTCGAGAGGTGTTTGGGCGCGCCCCCAACTTCGAATCTCGGCGGCCGGCAGACCGCACAATTCGCTGTTGAAAAGCTGCGCAACTTCGTCGAGCCGCCCTTGATCGAGCGGCTCGGGCTGGACGACCAAGTTTCGGTGAACCGTCCCCTCCTGGAACATCGCCACCAGCATGGCCGCGTGGTCTTGGGTGGCGATCAGATCGAGGTGGCGCAGTCGACTGTGTCGAACGAGTGGTAAAGTCACGACCGCGGCGTAGCCAGTTACCTGGGCAAGCACGCGCGCGGCCAGTTGCATCCATTGGTCGGAATCTCGCTCGACCTGGTGGAACAGGTGGCCAACTCGGCGCTGCTCGGCGAGGGGAACGTCCACCGGCTGCATGAGGTGGCGCACGTAGAACCGGTAGCCCCGGTCCGCCGGAACCCGACCAGCCGATGGGTGCGGATGATAGACGTACCCCGCCGCCGCGAGCACGTTCATGTCGTGGCGAACCGTCGCGGGACTGATACCTGGATAGTACTTTCGAACGATCGTATCGGAGCCAACCGGCACTGCCGTGGCGATGTACTCCATGACAATCATACCCAGCAGCGCTTGCTGCCGTTCAGTAATGTTCGGGTCCATAGTATCCGCACCGTTAGCACTCTCACCCTGTGAGTGCTAATACGATAACACCTTGAGCCAACAACTGTCAAGAGTAGCGCCCCCTTGCACCCACAGGTCCGGACGTGGTAGCATCGAGACGGTCTCGGACCTGGAACAGTCCTCGCGTATCCTAGATCCTATTCGGGTGTTTTAAGGATCGGAACAGTGTGATCGAACCCAAGGGCGTCGGAGCCACGCGAGGCTGCAGCGGCGAAAGGAGCTCGGCTGCGAGTGGTAGACACTGATCCCGACGAGGTATTGGCTCTCCGCGCGCGGGACAATCGTGAAGTGTTCGGCGTTCTTTATGAGCGACACCTCCGTCGAATTTACAACTATATGTATTATCGGACGGGGAGCGCTGCCGATGCGGAAGACCTGACGGCGCGTACGTTTTTTCAGGCACTGAATAACCTGCACCGCTACCAAGTTCAAGGGGTACCGTTTTCGGCGTGGCTTTACCGCATCGCGCACAATCTCGTGGCGAACTGGCATCGCGATACGAGTCGTCATCGCACAACGTCAACCGATGGCCTGATCGAGATTCCGAGTGAGGGGGACGGCCCAGACCATTCGGCGACTGTCGCCGAGGAACGACGCGAATTGCATGCGATGCTCCGTCGTCTGCCCAGTGACCGTCAGCAATTGTTGATCTTGAAGTTTGCCGAACAGATGTCGAACGAGGAAATCGCGATCATCATGGGGCGGAGCGAGGGAGCAATCAAGGCTCTCCTACATCGGACGATAAAGAACTTACGCGAGGAAATCATGCGCGCCAAGAGGGAGGGTCCATGACTCAGTGGACGGTCGCCGGTATCGTATCACGTGTTGCCGAGCGGGTAAGCACAGTCGGCGAGGATTTCGCCGATTTAGTCGGTCGGCGATCGTTGATGGTCGACCTCGTGGCGGCTGACCGGTTGCAGGATCTGTTTCCGCCGGTTGAGCCGTCCCCCGAGTTCGCCGCGTCATTGCACCAGGAGCTCATGGCCGCACCGCTCCTGGTTGAAGCCGACGATCCGACCACGGCAGCGAATGCCGGACGACGAATTCTTTACGGCGTCGCCGCCGTTGGCTCTTTGGCCTCGGCTGCCGTCGTCGCGGTGATTGTTTTTCGCTCCCGTCCCAGTTGGCAGCGCCCGGCCGCTTAGCCCCTCGTTTCTCTGGTTTAGTCGCGAGGAATTTCTACTAGCGCGGCCTCTTCGGCGCCGCGCATTTCTAAACGCTCCGCTTCCGACTCGTGATCGAAACCGAGCACATGCAGCAGTCCGTGGACCGCCAGGTAGGCGAGCTCGCGCTTTTCACTGTGTCCGTATTCGACCGCCTGGGCGCGCACCCGATCGTACGAGATGACGATGTCACCTAATGGTCGCACCTCGTCCGGCGCGTGCGGAAAGTCGTCTTCTCCTTCAATCTGTGAAAACGACAACACGTCGGTTGGATAATCCATGCCCCGATATTCGCGATTCAATGTCTGAATCTCGGCATCGTCGCAGATTACGACGCTCACTTCGACCGGTCCAGTCACTCCTTGAGTCGAAAGTGCGCGATCAAGCACGTCTCGGAGAAAGTCCGAGTCAACATCCGCCGCGAATTGGGATGCCACGTCGAGCTCGAGCACCACTTTCGGTTGACCCGATTGGCTAGCCGCGGCATTCGTTCCCTCGGACATGGAAACCACCTCCACGTTATCTTTCCCCCGCCGTGACGACGGGATTGCTGACAACTTCCGGCGGATATTCGACGCGCGGGTGGAAAATGCTCTGGAGCACCGACATGAACGACTGCCGAATCTGATGCAAATCGTTCAGTGTCAAATCCGATTCATCGAGCTGGCCGCTGGTGATACGGTCCTGAAAGATCTTGTCGACGGTCACGGCGATCGCGTCCGGAGAATGATCGCGATTCGCCCGCACCGCCGCTTCAACACCATCGGCAAGCATCATAATCGCCGCTTCCCGAGTCTGGGGACGGGGACCAATGTAGCGAAACAAGCTCTCATCGACCGGTTGCTCCGCACCCTTACTCGCCTGACGATAAAAGTATTGGACGAGCATCGACCCGTGATGCTGGGCGATCAAATCTCGAATACGCGCTGGTATCCCATACTTCTCCGCCAGGGTCAAGCCGTCGGTTACGTGCGCCAAGATGATCCGAGCGCTCGTGTAGGCGTCGAGCTGATCGTGAATGTTCTGACCATCCATTTGGTTCTCGGCGAATGCGTAGGGTCGGGTGAGCTTCCCGATGTCGTGGTAATAGCCGCCGATCCGGACCAGCAAGGTATCGGCGCCGATCGCCGCCGCCGCGCGCTCGGCGAGATTGGCGACGACGACGCTGTGGTGATAGGTTCCCGGCGCCTCGGTCAGCAGGCGGCGAAACAGCGGCTGACTGGGGTGAGCCAACTCGAGCAGATTCATCGTCGTGGCAATCCCAAAGATGTGCCCGAGAAAAGACACCGTGCCAACCGTCAAGAAAGCGGACAATGCCCCACTGACGATCGCCAGCCCGGCGTACAATCCCACGGATTGCAGGTCGACACCACCCCCCGCGAGCTGAAAGGAAACGATGATCGCCAGGTTGCTCAATGCGACCGCCGCCGCCGCGACGCTCAACGCATTGATCCGTTCCATCCGATGCACGGTCATCGCCCCGAGCCCACCGGCCACCAGGGTTGCTACCACCGGCTCTAAACCGTCATTTGCTACCATACCCATCAGCACGGCCAAAACCACCGTCGCGACCAAACCAAGCTCGGTATCGAGTAAGATCGCCAGCAACATTGGGACCGCCGCGACTGGGAAGAGATAAAGGTAGAGCTCGCGACCAGGAATAATCAGCTTCGCCGCGACAATCTCCACGACCAACAACACGCTAAGCAGCAACAGGCGGCGGGGATTATTTGCAACGACCGGCTGGAAAATCCAGACGTAGGCGCTCAACAAGAGGGACAAGCTTCCGGCCAGCAGTGCCATGGCAATCACTTCGGGCCAGTGGATCGTCGGATTGCGCAGGCCGGCCGCTTCCAGGCGCTCGAGGTCGCTTGCCGTGACAACATCCCCGTTTCGCAGGATCGATTCACCCTTCTCGATCGTCAGACGAACCGGTTGCACCGCGCTCGCTGCCTCGTTTCGAGCCGCGGTGGTTGCCGCCGAATCAACCTGTTCGGTTGGACCGATAAAGCCGCGGGCCAGAGCG
The DNA here is from genome assembly GCA_035534155.1 of Chloroflexota bacterium. Classification (GTDB taxonomy): domain Bacteria; phylum Chloroflexota; class UBA6077; order FW602-bin22; family CADDYW01; genus JAJPIK01. Next base: position 9,729 of record DATLSK010000107.1, read on the forward strand.
ACAATAACTTGGGACTGCGCCAGTGCGAGCCCCGACTCAAGCTGATTTCCCAGCGATGCCTTTACTTCGTTTACTTGGGCTGACTTGATCTGCCCACCCATCGTCCGATCGACCAGGCGCAAGGTGTCGGTGACGACTTGGCGCCACTGGACCTCGTCAAACCCCAGCACCGAATCCGCATCGGCGGGCGAAAGGACCACGTTTGGCGCACTGGCGAGCTGAGACAGTTTTTCCGCGCTCGTCCCTGAAGATCTACGGATTTGACTGATCTGGGAAAGCGCAGCGGCCGCGTGCGTTTGAGCATTCGACGCAGCGTCAGGAATCGGCTTGTAAATATCCGGAACCGCCGCCGCGGCCTGGGCGCGTTCCTGGGCCGTACGAATCTGGCTGACGTAGGTTACTTTGATCGGTGACTTTATGTCATATGGGCTGACGTCGCCTTCACTGAGGGCGTAACGGCTCGGCAACAACTGGAAGGTAAGGATTGCCAGCAAGGCGAGCGCTAGTAGCAGACCGAACATGACTGAAAGCCATGGGCCTGAGAGCCGAACTCGTGCACTCCGCCGTCTGGGTACCAACCTCACCCCATTGTTCACTTCGGGTCTCCACCGAATCGCATTATAGAAGGCCACCGGTCGGCGTGTCAACGCGTGATGGCGCAACAATGGATTCCAGGGATTTAGAAATGAGGCGGAGCTGAGGCGATGTGGCTGTCGAGAAAGTCCGAGCCTACCGGGCTGCTCGGTCTGTGATCTCGCGAGCTAGCCAAGCAGGCGGTCGAGGTCGCTCGGTGTTCGAACCTGAGAGACAATTTCGAGAAACGCTCTCAGTGATCCACTCTGCTTGCGCAGCCGCCGGAGCTTTGCTTCGTAGGGATTGGCGGTTCCGCTGTAACTCCCGAAAAATGCCAGGTAGGCGGTGTTGAGGCGCGGAACGTAGTAACCGCGGCGTGCGAGATCTTGCTGGGCCTGCTTCATGTATCGATCGGCACCGACCACGTCGTGGCGATCGAGATACCCTTGAGTCGTCAGACGAATCTGCCGCATCAGACTGCCGAAGCTCGGCTGTCCGGTGGTCGCTACCGCCCCCGCTGGCGGACGCGACGCGACTGGCTCGAGCGACGCATACTCTTGCTGAAAAACCGCACCGCCGACTTCCTGGCCAACCATGTCGGCCACCGTCTCATTGATCTCCCGCATATCGTAGCTGGAGAAGTAGGCCTGCCCAAGCGGGTGAAAGATGAGGAATTGATGTGTCCACTCGTGGGCGACCGTAATCAGAAGGTTTCTGGTTGAGTTGGCGTCAGGAAGCATGCTTGGGTATGCTGCCAAGCCCCCAATGCCGGTTACCACGGACGACACGCCGAGCGCATCGGTCTGACTCTCGAGACGATCGACTTCTTCGGGAGACATGCCCGGCTGAATCAACACACTTCCAATCAACTCGATCCGATCACGGGGAGCAACGACGAGCAGGTTTGGCAGCGGTCCAAGCTGAAAGAACACCGGAGGCATGACCTCGAGTCGCAGAAACGGGAAGCCGGCCTTGAGACCAGTCCCCAACCAACCGTGACGAAGACCAATCTGTCCCATCTCGGCACTAATCTCGGCGCTGACCGTCGCCTCGACCGTGGGACGCAACGCCGTGACCTGGACTTCGAGGTGATTGAACCGCGTCTCCGCCGCGGCGAGTCCAGGCGCCTGGCCAGTCACGGCACGACGGGCCCAGAGGGCATCCCGCTCGGCTCGGGCTTGGGCAGCCTCCTCGCTGAGGGCGTTGTAACGCTCGACGTCCGCCGGCGACCCAATGGCCGGGGACGCGGCGAACATCTGTCGACCGCGCTGGGTCAGGTGTGCGACCTCCCAGGTCCAGATGTCGAAAGCGTGGCCACGCGTGACGTTGGCGAGCTCCCAGCCGAGCGACGAGGCGTGAGTGGGCCGCGGCAGAAGCATCATTGCCAACACGAATGAAATCAGTAGTATGGCAGGCACGCGAAGTCGAAGCTGCGCGAAACGTTCCATTGACCTAATCCTCGTCTGGAATCCTACCGTGCCTTTTGACCGGGCGCAATTTTGCGCCCCGGATCGGAAGAAAAAGAACGGCACGAGAGTTGCCAGGTTCAAGCAGTTGGGGCGCTTTCACCGCAAGTCTCGCACGGGCGGGATCCGCCGACTGCGCCGAGTTGGGTGGGAGGAATCGTGGTGATCTATCAGCAGCGAACGACGGTTCTCGACGACTTCCTGCTGCAGGTTGTCTTTCCCTTGCTCGTGACCATGCATGTGACACCACTTCTGCGACTGGCCAGGTACTGGAGCGTGCCAATCCGACCGGTCACTTCAAGCCCCTCAATGAGCGCGCCACTGAGTAAAGCCTTGAGCAACTTTGGTAAAATGGGTGGGTGAAAGCGCGCGAGCTCAATGCCTGGAACGTTAGTCCCGGCGAAGCGGTGACTATCCAGAATCAACTAGCGCCGTTCGTGATTCGGGATGGTTCACCGCGGAACGTTCGGTTGGTCGCCGGAATCGACGTTGCCCTACCGGACGCCGTCACCCGCGCGGCCGTGGTCATCGATTCATTCCCCGCCCTTAGCCAGGTTGCCTGCGCAACCGCGGACTGTCCGATCGGTTTTCCCTACGTGCCCGGTCTCCTGTCATTTCGGGAAGCGCCCGCCATCATCGCGGCATGCGCAAAGATCACCACCGAGCCTGACCTGGTGATCGTCGACGGACAAGGGATCGCCCATCCACGTCACCTCGGCATTGCCAGTCACATCGGCCTGATCCTCGATTTGCCAACCATTGGGTGTGCCAAGTCCCTCCTCGTCGGCACGCACGAACCGGTCGGCGAACAGCGTGGCGATTGGCAGCCGATCACGTACAAAGGCCAGGTCATCGGAGCAGCACTGCGTACTCGGCTCGGAACAAAGCCACTCTACGTTTCGATTGGCAATAAGATCAGCCTCGAGTCGGCAATTCACTGGGTGATTGCCTGCTGCGGTCGATATCGTCTCCCGGAGCCACAGCGCCAGGCCCACCACGCCGCTGGCTCGTCTTGAAGAGCGTGCACCGCGACATCTGGTAAAGTACTCGACACGCGGCGAGAGTGGCGACAACTAGGGCGACGGCAACAAAGTGTCGTCGCCGACGAGGTATTGCCGAGGTTCTTCGAGGAGCCAGCGCACGTACGATCGCTCGCGACGGGCTTGCCGTCGCCAATCATCCGTCGAGAAGATCTCCACTTGAATCGACTTGCCCGAACGTTCGGCGACCACCCGCACCTGCTGATCGAGATTACCCCGGTCCGTGTCGCCAACCACCACGAGTAACAGGTCGCCGGCGTCGGAGTCATTGGGACGCAGAAAAGCCACGACGACCCCCTCGATCGCCCCGAGTGCCTGACGCAGCATAGAGGTCAGATCCGGAACCTGGCGAAAGATCGCTTCGAGTCCAGTGAAGAATGGGTGGTCGACGTCCACTCGGTAGAACTTAGCGTTGGCCTGTTTTTCACTATGGACCAGACTGGCGGCCTCGAGCTTCGAAAGAGCAAGCTGCACCGATCGCGGGAAGCGTCCACTCTCTTTCACCAACTCGTTCACGTAATACCGCCGCTCCGGATTGCGAAAGAATAGAACGCAGAGATCCACCAGAGTGGGCGATGCAAAAAGAGAATTAGCCGCCGCGCGCAACCCGACATTGCGAGGCTGACGATCCCGATTGATCGGTGTCGCCCTCATTTTCTCATCCACGTTCTGTCTTTCCCCTGCCTTCTCTCCACCCATGCGAATCACCTCGTCGATACAGCTCGACACCACTGAAGTCTTCGTACAACCTCGTGTAGTCTTATTATAAGACAAACCCTCGTCTTCGTACGCCCTCGTATCCGCATCGACCAAAGAATAACCAAGCGACACGGCCCCATATCAACAGCACTAACAACCACCCGACGCCAACCAAACTCAACGGCACCTACCACGCGCCCATTCGCCCCTTCACCCAGGGACAGGCTCCCCACTCATTTGCGACTACGGCTACAACCAGACGTTGCAAACATACCATTTCGTTATAGGTTCACCGCTTATAATTAGCTTATAGAACAACTATATTAGTTGTTCCGACCACTACCTTGACGCTGCAGACAACAACCTTCAACGCGCTTGGCATTGCTCGCCAAGGTCGCGGCCGACCGATCGTCGAGTCTGGCCAGATCGAACCAGTCCTTGCAAAGAGTCATCCACATCGGTCAGGTACACTTTGGATAGGAAACCGTGGAGGAGAGTATGCCATGCCGCCGACCACCGTCTTGATCGCCAGCAACAATCGCCACAAGCTCGTCGAGCTTTCTCAATTGCTGGCGGCTCTGCCGATCAAGCTCATCACTCCGGCCGAGCTCGGCCTGTCGATCGACATCCCGGAAACCGGCTCGACCTACCGTGAAAACGCGCGACTCAAGGCCGACGCGTTCGCGAAAAGAAGCGGTCTTTTTAGTCTAGCCGACGACTCCGGTCTCGAAGTGATCGCGCTCGAAGGATGGCCGGGCGTTTACTCGGCCCGCATCGGTGGAGCAGACGCAACCGATGCCGAGCGCCAGCAACTGGTGCTCGCGCGATTGGCGGAGAAAACAGGGGCAAAACGTGAGGCCCGCTTCGTCTGCGAGGTCGTGCTGGCAAGTCCGGCAGGGATAGTCGGCGAGGCCCAGGGCACTCTCGAAGGAACAATCGCCGACGCGCCTCGCGGTGACGCCGGATTCGGCTACGACCCAATCTTCATACCAACGGGCTATGACCAGACCTTCGCCGAGCTGAGTCCCACCGAAAAGAACGCGATCAGTCACCGGGCCCGGGCGATCGCCAACCTTCAATCGACTTTAGAGCACTTGCCATCGAATTAGCGCATTCCGCGGCGAGACGGCGCGGGCCATTCCGCTCCCTGGCCCCGCTTCATCAGCGAATAATGAAGAGAAGCCTCCGTCACGGCGCGCCAGGTGACGGCAACCAGGCTTGCTCAGCGCACCATGAGTTCGACTGGGACTGGATTGGTTTAATTAACTACTATTTGCAATAGTTTATGGTACTTCATTAACCTTCCCGCCTCGGTCACGCCTGGCTCGCCTCGTGTCCGACACGCCGGCCGTCAGCAGGTGTGGCGCGTGTGATGGTGCCACGGACGGTCTCGGCGCGACCAATCGACCACGATTCGTTCGAGCGGGAGGCGACTGCGCAAACGTACCAAGTGTTTGATCGGCGGATTTCGGCGCTAGCCGAGGTGCAACAGACGACGGAGCCACCCTGGACGTGACCGCTCGCGCCGGTCCTCGGCCATTGTCTCTAAAATAGAGGCAACCTGATCGAGCGTCTGAGCGAGACTGGAGACGGCGCGGGAAAGATCCGCGAGCCGCCGGCCCTGCTGGGCGCACGCGACTTCCAGGGCGCCTAGACCGTTCACCAGTTCCGCCTCTTTCGAACGAGGCAGAAACTCGACGATCTCCCGGGCGATCTGCCCTGCGTCAATCGAAAGGAGAGCTGGTAGCGCATCCGCCTTGGCAGATGGCTCTTCCGTTGGCACGATCGGAGCTGAAACATCCGTCGCAACGCGGCGCTCCAGACGCCGCCCACGCCGAACTGGCTCAGAGAATTGACGACGACGCGCCGTTCGTCGCGGCAGCGTCAATTCGCCCAACTCAGCGCCGACGAGATCGTAGCTCAAACCGGTGTCGAGAAGCGCTTTGATCTTCTCCAGAATCGCCACGTCGGCAGTCGTGTAGCGGCGATGTCCAAAACCGCGACCGCCAGGACGAAGGCCGCCTTCGGCGCCCGACGATAACAAGCTCGCGAACCGAGCGGCATACACACGCAGCGTGCTCGGCGGAATCCCCAATATCCCTTCGACTTCGCGCGGGGCAAGCGACCCTGGCCAGTCCCGCGGCTCAGCACTTCCCGAACTTCCCGACTCAGTATCCGGCACAATTATCACTCCTCACGTCCGCACGAGACCAGAATCTACTCGGAAACCCTGCGCGCCTCTATTCTAGTGCTGCGGATCAAGACCCTGAAAGTCCAATCCTCGATTCCCGCGGCCGATGGCCAGAGCGGCTACAGCGCCGACGACACCTAACCAGCACTCTTGGTTCGACCATAAATCAACCCCCACGCACCAGCCAAGCCTTATATCGTTATGTCTCGTTTATATTATCGCCAGGACTGTTGGCGATTCGACGAAATGGCCCGATGTTATCAACAGTTGTTATGTTATGGTACTGTTCTGTCACGTTATGATGGCGGGAAACCGCCCCGGAGCGCTCAGCGGGCATCATCGATTGTGTTCTGCGGCAATGGTGCAGTGCCGTAGAACACGCCGGTTCTGCGCCGTTGCCGCTGGACGGATCTCAACCTGCACCCCAAGAGCGACACCGGGTTCGCCTATGTCGTTGTGACACACCTATTCCTGGCCCTTGCGAGGCAACGTGCATTGTGCCAGAACGGCAAGCCTGACAGTTACTTCAGCTGCCGTCGGCCTTCGAAGACCTGGGCAGCGGGACCCGCTCTCCGCGACATCTGCCTGGGTGTGCATACGCGTCACAGGATATGGGGAGTGGTAATGACATCGCAAATAGTGAGATGCAGCACTTTTCAGCGGTTTGGGTGACCTGGAAGATGGGAGGCCGGTATGGTAGATGGCTGGTCCGGAGGTGTTCGATTCGTGTGGGGACGGTGGTACCAGTGGGTCCGGCCAAGCTTCACCAGACGACGGTGGCGCCGTGGGCACGCAGCATTGATGCGTGGGTTCGCGTACGGTTCGTCGCGAGCTCAGTCCAAACCGACGTGTCGTCGAACATCCGGTGCCGGTCGCCCGCGGGCGCGAACGTATCCTCCAGGAAAGGCGCCGTGCTCGGTGCCTGAGCCATTCCTCCTGGAACGTTCAAGGCCGAAATGGCACCAACGTGCACCCGCCGAGGCGAGGCACTACTCCGCCGAGGTGGCTGATCGAGAACTCCCTCGCTAAGCGTTCAAGCGAAACCGCTAACCCGAACGTCGCAGCCCGTCCGATTATCTCGGGATTCCCCGTCTAGCGGCACAGAACAGAGCTGATACCCACTCTCGTCGCACCCGAACCCCAACGACATACATCGTTCGCAAAGGCAGCCGCCTGGACAGACCATGGCTACGTTGTCTCTCGACGATCTTGCACCTTTCTACCTCTGGGGACTCATCCAGTACAAAGCCCTCCCGATACAATCCTAACGGTACCTCGCCGGTCAGCTGACAACAATCAAAGCCACGGCCAGCGCGCCAACGTATCGGGAGGTCGATACGCCCCAATTCGCTATGCTCCCTCGGGTACACTCCGGCAATCCGTCAGTCCCTACGCCACGTGGTCGAGAAACAATCTCCGAAATACCGTCCCACGCGCACCGAGCGCGCTCGGACCCCGATCAACTTTTGCCCACATAACCTGGCAGCGGTCTGCCGTATCCGGACAAACAGACTATCGCCCCCGCCAGCTGACTGGACAAGATGATCCCGGGCAGTTTAGTGGTGCATCCGCCAAATTCAGCCGATTTTCCTGGAACCTGTCATGAGTCCCATGAAATAAGTAACTTCTGCCGGCGGATCTTGTGTGAGTAATACAACAAGCGGTTCTATTTGGCCCGTTGGAAACCACCGATCGTAGTCTCTGCGGCCCTGTATTCGATAACAGGGGTTATTTCAGGGGACTCCTGTCGTTCCGAGCCGCAGCGAGGATTCGTTGACTGCGACTCCAGAATCCTCGCCGCGGCTCGGAACGACAGGAGTCCCCTGAAATAACCCCTGTTATCGAAAACAGGGCCGCAGAGACTACGATCGGTGGTTTCCAACGGGCCAAATAGAACCGCTTGTTGTAT
>DATLSK010000108.1:0-11924 GCA_035534155.1 Chloroflexota bacterium
TTCTTTCGGCCAACAAAAAAACCCCGACCCAGCAAACTGGGACGGGGTTCCCCGCGGTTCCACCCAAATTCGCACGAACTTGTAAGAAGCTCGCACGCACTCATTCCCGTGGTAACGGCCGGGAGCCGAGCTTTGCTAAACGCCTCTCGACGTTTTCACTGACTAGCTCGCAGGTGGTTTTCCCTACCATCGTCGGCGAAGCGGGCTTTCAGCCGGTGACCCGCACTCTCTGGCGCTCGTCTGGTAGGTACTCGTCCTGGTCAACGCATTTCTCTCATTATACGGTAAAGGCGAAGAATATTCAATGTAATGAGCAGGATTAGCGGACAGCACGATAACCAGATGGGCAGATCGCTTCTCATCTTTTGATGAGAAGCATCGTATCCCTTGGAACGGTGAAAAATAAAGAGGGCGAGCGTCAGTGCTCGCCCTCAACCGGACGATTACGCCTTCGTGACCTTGACGCGAAGCGCCCGTGGCTTGAGGTGCTCGGCCTTGGGAAGCGTGAGGCGAAGCACGCCGCTTTCGTAGGTCGCCTCGGCCTTGTCAATCGCGACGTCACCCGGCAATCGGATGTCCCGACGGAATTGCCCGTAGACCGACTCGCGATAGAGGGGCTCATAGCCGTCGAGGTCGGATGGCTTGATCTCCCCGGCAATAGTCAGTGTGCCGTTCAAGGCAGTGACCTGAACGTTTTCCGGATTGATCCCCGGCAGCGTCGCGGTAACCAGATAGTTGTCGGCGCTTTGGTAGACGTTGACCGGGAAGCTCAGAGCGCCCGCGGTATTCGCTTCCATCCACTGGGGAGCCCACCAAGGATTGTTGAAAGCATTTTCCATGAGACGATCCATCGCCTCGCGCAGCGTGGGTTGATTCTGTCCATTTCGAATAGCCATAGCCATTGCTACAACCTCATTTTGTCATCAAGTCTTTAAGGTCGTTCGAGCGGAGCCCCGCGACTATTTCCTTTTTCTCGCGGGTTTCCGTTATCATGTATACGCCCGCGTATGTCAGAAGCACACAAGAATCCTGGCAGCGCAAGGTCAGAAAGCGGTCAGTAGTGCGTCAGAGGTCTGTCTCTCAGACATTGCTCTAACGCGGCTCATGTATCGGTCTAACGCATCGCAGCTATCGTTTGACTGGGACGCTCCATTCCTGGGGGCGGAGAGGGCAATACCAGTCCGGAAAGGGAGACTATGGCCGAGCAGCGCAGGGTGCTCGTTGCCGACGACGAGCCTGATCTCTTATACGCCGTCAAGTTATACCTCGAAGACGAAGGATTTATCGTCTTTACCGCGGTGAACGGGTATGAAGCACTCGAGCTGCTGAAAGAGCGGCTGCCTGACGTCGTCGTCCTTGACGTGATGATGCCGGAACCAGACGGCTTCGAGACGCTGAAGCAAGTCCGCGAGATCTCAACGGTCCCGGTCATTATGCTCACCGCGAAAGGCGAAGAGGCGGATAAGATCCGTGGCTTGAGCCTGGGGGCGGATGACTACGTGACGAAGCCGTTCAGCCAACGCGAGTTACTGAGCAGGATTCAAGCGGTGATCCGCCGGTCTGAGATGCCCCGTACCTTACCCAAGACACAAATTCGCATCGACGAGCACCTATCGGTCGACTTTGCCCGCGGGGAAGTCTACCGTGACGGCAGCAAAGTCACGTTGACGCCAACCGAATATCGGTTGCTGTACCACCTCGTCTCCAATCCCGGCCGGGTCCTGACCAACGAGGCTTTGCTCGTGCGCGTGTGGGGACGCGAATACCGCGAAGAGGACCACTACGTTCGGCTCTACATTAGCTATCTTCGGCAAAAGATTGAGCCCGATCCAGCCCGTCCCCGGTATATTCAGACCGAGAAAGGACTGGGCTATCGATTTGTCGATTATCGGCAATTGGCGCTTCATCAATGATGACCATGCTTGAGCGGGTGACAGCAGGGGAGGCGCTCGATCGCGTCGTTCGCACGTTAGCCGAGCGCCGGCCGGTCGACGACGTTCTGGTGGAGATACTTACCCAGACCAGAGCGATGCTCGACGCGGCCGAGGCGTACGTGGTGTTAAAGACCGATCAGCGCCTGGCCATGCGGGCAGCCGACGGGTTACAGGTTGGCCCGGCGGGTCGACGCATCTTCGATCAATCCGAGGGCATTGAAGGAATCGCGGCGCGGACTGCCGAAGCCGTCATCTCGAACGATCTTCCACACGACCCCCGTCACGTCGACTTTTTCGATCGGTCCGCCTCGGTCGGCTCAATGATCGCGGTTCCGCTCATTCTCCGGGGAGTCTTACTGGGCGTGCTCGTCAGTACTCGACGTCAGCCGTCGCGCTTTGCCGATGTCGAGCGTTGGTGGCTGGAAATTTTCGGCGGCCTGGTCTCGAGCGCAATCGCCAGCGACCAGGCGTATCGCAACCAGGAGCGGCGGGCTCGACGCGCGGAAACCCTGCTTGCCCTCAGCTCACTGCCCGAGGAGAGCCCACTCTCGAGAACCGCGTTGGCCGAGGTGGGGCGTGGCTTTGAGAATAGTCGCTGCGGGATCCTCATCCGCGACGACGACGCGACGGACTGCCGTCTTTTAACGTTCTGCGGGCAGGTTCCCGAGTCGTTTCAGGAGGGTACGGTCGCACTCGACACCTGCGGTCAGCTGGCGGGAGTGCTGAACTCCGGACGACCTTACGTCGCTGTCGATCTCCAGCAAGATCATGCGCTAGGCAAGCTGCCTTTTTGCCAGGCTGGTCGAGGCCTCATCGCCACGCCGATCGACGCATTTGGCAAGACCCGCGGGGTATTATTTGTCGTGTCCGAGCAGGATGGGTGGCTGGACGACGACGACGTGAGCTTTCTCGCTCTGGTTGGCGCGCGCCTGGGTCTCTTGCTTGAACGAGGTGAGCTGCACCACCGTCAACACGAGATCGAGAGACAGCAGGCTCAAACCGAGGCACGGCAAGAATTCCTTGGCGTTGTCTCTCACGAGCTGAAGACGCCAGTCGCGGTGATGCGGGCATATGCCGAGCTGTTGCTTCGACGCGCCGAGCGGGCCGGGCGGACCACGGAAATCGACGTTCTGCGACGCATGGGCGACCAGGCCGAGCGAATGCTGAGCATGATCGAGCAGCTTCTCGACTCGCGACGATTGGAAGACGGATTACTGACACTCGAAGTCAGCCACTTCGACATCTCGGAACTGGTCCGACGGGTCGCACACGAATTCGAGCTCACGACGGTGTCCCATCGGATCATCGTCGATACGCCGGGGCGATTGGTGATCCTGGCCGATCGGCGCCGGGTCGAAGAAGTCTTGAACAATCTCCTTGATAATGCCGTGAAGTATTCGCCATCGGGCGGAACCATTCGAGTACGCTTAGGTCGTGATCAAGCCGATTCCCCGCGGGAGAACGTGATTTTGACGGTTAGCGACGACGGTCCTGGCGTGCCCGAGCGGGACCAAGACCGCGTATTCGATCGCTTTTACCAGGCACCGGGGCGATTACACAAGGGTCACACCGGGCTGGGGCTTGGACTCTACATCAGCCGAGAGCTGGTGCGGCGGCACGGAGGTGACATGTGGCTTCAGTCGCCGGCCGGGGCGGGCGCAACGTTCTTCGTTCGATTGCCGGTGAGCGGGCCACCGAATCTGGACTAGGCAATGGAGATTTTTGACAGTTTACCCGTATCGCCTTATACTAAAAATGTTGCAGATCTAACGTTCCGGAGTTCCATGCATGGTCGAGAACGTGACGCTGTTTTACAATGAGAACTGCGCCCAGTGCCTTCAAGCACGCGAAAACATGGCGCGTTTATTGGCAGACAGGCAAATCCCCTTTGTTGCGCGCGAGGTAGCGGCGAACGTTGAAAACCGTGACCTGCTCATCTTGACATCGGGCCAGATTGGAACCCCGGTTGTGCTCGTAAACAAGCGAGAGGTGGTTGGGCTGGACCGACCGCGCTTGACTCGTTTACTCGGCGTCGACGTCGGTCAAGATCATCCCGCGCACTGGTAGGTGCACGGCATCTCTCTGGCGCCGGGAGTCCGATTCCTCGCGGTCTTATTCTTACTTCTCACCGCTTGCAAGACCGTTTCTGATCCAATCCCGATTCCCGACCCGGCTCCCATCGGTGCGCCTTCAGTCCAACTGTCAGTCGAGCCAGACGACGGAGTGCAACCGCTTGTTCGGTTTATCGACGCCAGTCAGCACACGCTCGACGTTGCAATGTATTTATTGTCCGACCGCGACGTGATTGGAGCACTCGAACGTTCGCGGCAGCGGGGAGTTGAGGTCCGGGTCATGCTGGAAGAACACCCGTATGGGAACGGCCCGGGAAACCGCCAGATTTACGATCGGCTCAAGAAAGCCGGCGTTTCGGTTACGTGGAGCCCACCGACGTTTCAGCTCAGCCACGATAAATACGCCATCGCCGACCGCCAGATTGCTCTCGTTGGAACCGCCAATTGGACGCTCAGCGCGTTCAAATACAATCGCGAGTACTTCGTCGTGGATCGTGACCCGACCGACGTCATGCAGATCGAAGCCGTCTTCCAAGGGGATTGGCAGCGCCACCCGGTGGCCCTCGACGACCCGCATCTCGTCGTGAGCCCGACCAATAGTCGCACCGACTTGCTCGGACTGATCGCGAGTGCGCGGCACGAGCTCGATCTCGAAGCGGAGGAGCTGCAAGACTCAGGAATCGAAACGGCGCTCGGTCAGGCGGCGCGTCGAGGTGTACAGGTACGGGTGATCGTACCGCGGCCCGGGGCTGGAGTGAACGACCCCAACGCGTTCGGAGAGCGAACCTTGGACGGAGATGGCGTACAAGTGCGCAAGTTAAGAACGCCGTTCATTCACGCGAAAGTGGTAATCGTTGACGAACGTGAAGCGTTTGTCGGAAGTGAAAACATTTCGAAGCCGTCGCTGGACGGGAACCGGGAGGTGGGCCTATTGATCTCAGATCCAGACGCGCTCAAACGATTGAACGCAACCTTCGCGCGTGATTGGACCAGCGCGCGACCGTAGCCCGAACGAGGTACCCCGTTCGAGTCAACCTTGACGGATGATGTGCGTTCGTGTTATAGTATGTGGTCCCTGTCTATCTTCCTCTCTTTAAGGAGTGTGATCGTATGGCGGTTTCCACGGCCAACCAGGCCCTCGCCCTCGGCGTAGCGCCCAACGGCCACCGCAAGAATTATGCACGCATCAACGATGTCCTTTCAATCCCCAACCTCATCCGCGTGCAAACTGATTCATTTCGTTGGTTCCTTGAGGAGGGGCTCAAAGAACTTTTTGCCGAAATCACCCCGATCACCGATTTTACCGGGAAGAACCTGGAACTGCAACTCCTAGATTATAACTTTGGGACCCCCAAATACGACGAGATTGAATGCCGCGAGCGGGATATGACCTTCGCGGCACCTTTGCGTGTTCGCACGCGTTTGATCGCCAAGGAAACTGGGGAGATCAAGGAACAGGAAATCTTCATGGGGGATTTCCCCATGATGACTGAAACCGGTACGTTCGTGATCAACGGTGCCGAACGTGTCGTCGTGAGCCAGTTGGTTCGCTCCCCAGGTGTGTACTTCACTCTCGAAGAGGATCCGACGACCGGCCGCGAGCTGTGCTATGCGAAGCTCATTCCGAACCGCGGCGCCTGGCTGGAATTCGAAACGTCAAACAAAGACGTCCTGTCAGTCAAAGTCGACCGCAAGCGGAAGATTCCGATCACAACGTTGCTGCGCGCGGTGGGCTTCAGTGCGGACGACGCGATTCTTGGTCTGTTTACTGAAGTCGACCTGGGCGAACGTCGTTACGCCCAGGAAACCCTGGCGAAGGATCCCAGCAAGACACAAGATGAAGCCCTGCTCGAATTTTACCGTCGTCTTCGTCCGGGCGATCCCCCCACGGTTGACAACGCTCGGAACTTGCTGAACTCGCTGTTCTTCAATTTCCGTCGCTACGATCTGGGCAAGGTTGGTCGATACAAACTGAACCGGCGCCTGGAAATTGACGTTCCGATTACTCAGCGCGTGCTGACGAATGAAGACCTCGTCCAGATCATCCGCACGATGATCAAGCTGAACAACAGCCAGGGGCGGCCCGACGACATTGACCACCTCGGCAATCGCCGGGTGCGCGCGGTCGGTGAGCTGATTCAAAGTGCTTTCCGAGTCGGCCTGTTACGCATGGAACGCGTCGTCAAAGAGCGCATGAGCATCCAGGATCCCGAAACCGCGACGCCGGCGGCGTTGATAAACATTCGCCCGATCGTCGCGGCAATGAAGGAGTTTTTTGGCGGGAGCCAGCTCTCCCAATTCATGGACCAGACGAATCCGTTGGCCGAGCTCACGCACAAGCGGCGCTTGAGCGCGCTGGGACCGGGCGGCTTGAACCGCGAACGCGCGGGCATGGATGTGCGCGACGTTCACCACAGCCACTATGGTCGGATCTGCCCAATTGAGACCCCTGAGGGCCCGAATATCGGTCTGATCGGCAGCTTGGCTACCTATGCCCGAATCAATGAGTATGGGTTTATTGAAACCCCCTACCGCCTGGTCTACAAGGAAGTCCCGAACGACATCGATCGCCTCCTGGATCGAGTCAGCCGGGAACGCGTTTTGGATCCGGAGACCGCGGCGGTCGTCGTCGAAGCCGGGGTGCGAATCGATAGCAAGCTAGCAAAGAAGATCTCTAGTCTGGCGATTCCGCGCGTACCGGTTCAGCCGTTCGCCTCGAATGAGATTCGTTACTTGACCGCCGACGAGGAAGAGAAATGGTTGATCGCCCAGGCGAATTCGCGGTTGGACGAGAACGGTGGCTTCCTTGACGAACGTGTTGAAGTCCGCCACGGCGAGCAGTTCTCTATTGAATCGCCAACCAAGATTCAGTACATGGACGTCTCGCCAAAGCAGATTGTAAGCCCAGCGACATCGCTGATTCCATTCCTGGAACACGACGACGCGAACCGTGCCCTGATGGGCTCGAACATGCAGCGTCAAGCAGTGCCGTTGATCCGCCCGGAGGCGCCAACGGTTGGCACCGGGATGGAGTGGCAGGTGGCCCGCGATAGCGGTCAGGTCACTCTGGCCCGCAACGATGGCGAGGTGACGAGCGTCACGGCGCGACAGATCGAGGTCAAGATCAGTGAGACCGAGACCGACACTTACCGCTTGCAAAAGTTCGTACGCTCGAACCAGGGTACTTGCATCAACCAGCGACCGATTGTCTCGGTCGGTGATAAGGTCCGGTCCGGTCAACCGCTGGCCGACAGCATGTCGATCCAGAATGGCGAGCTCGCGCTCGGTCAAAACGTGCTCGTCGCCTTTATGTCGTGGGACGGCTACAACTTCGAGGACGCGATCATTCTGAGCGAAAACCTGGTACGCGACGACAAGTTCACCTCGATACATATCGAAAAGCACGAGGTCGAAGCTCGCGACACCAAGCTGGGCCCCGAGGAGATTACACGCGACATCCCGAACGTCGGCGATGAAGCGCTGCGTGATCTCGACGAGCGCGGCATCGTTCGGGTGGGCGCAGAGGTGTCAGCGGGCGATATTCTCGTGGGCAAGATCACGCCGAAGGGTGAAACCGAGCTAACCGCGGAAGAACGCCTCCTGCGGGCGATCTTCGGCGAAAAAGCCCGCGAGGTAAAAGACACGAGTCTTCGCGTGCCGCACGGCGAGCGTGGTACGGTGGTCGACGTCCGCATCTTTACCCGCGACGGCCACGACGAACTGCCGGCCGGCGTGAATGAGCTCGTCCGTGTGAGCATTGCCCAAAAACGGAAAATCTCCGAGGGCGACAAGATGGCTGGACGACACGGGAACAAGGGTGTCGTTGCGCGGATTGTGCCCGAGGCGGATATGCCGTATTTGGATGACGGCACCCCGGTTCAGATCATTCTGAACCCAATCGGCGTGCCGTCTCGTATGAACGTCGGACAGATTCTCGAAACCCACCTGGGGTGGGCGGCCGAGGGTCGAAACTTCTCGGTCATGACGCCAATCTTTGACGGGGCAACCGAAGCGGAGATCTTTACCGAGCTGGACCTGAGCGGTCTGCCGCGTAGCGGCAAGGCCCGACTGCGTGATGGTCGGACCGGCGAATACTTCGATCAGGAAGTAACCGTCGGCAGCATTTACATGCTGAAACTGATTCACTTGGTCGAGGACAAGATTCACGCCCGATCGACTGGTCCGTACAGCTTGATCACCCAGCAGCCCTTGGGTGGTAAGGCGCAATTCGGTGGCCAGCGCTTCGGCGAGATGGAGGTGTGGGCACTCGAGGCCTACGGTGCCGCGCACATCCTCCAGGAAATCCTCACCGTCAAGTCGGACGACGTGGTCGGTCGGGTCAAGACCTACGAAGCAATCGTCAAGGGCGAAAATATCATGGAACCAGGCGTGCCCGAGTCTTTCAAGGTACTGGTGAAAGAGTTGCAGAGCCTCGGCTTGGCGGTCGAAGTGCTCAACGAAGAGGAGGAGCGGATTCAATTCGTCGAAGATTCCCAGTCTGCCGACGACACCTTGCCTGAGTTAGGGATCAGCTTGTCCCAGCCAGAGCTTGGTGAGTAACTGCGTGGGATGAGGCGTGGGCTGGCGGCTGGGGACGAGGGGCCGGAGGAGGAACGTCTTCCCTCGGCCCCTCGTCCCCGGAACCTGGCCCCCGTCTCGATGGCGGTCCGAAAGTCCCCTCGGGAGGAATAATGCTCGAAGTTAATGATTTCAACGCAGTTCGGATTAGCCTCGCGTCGCCCGAACAGATCCGTTCGTGGTCGTATGGCGAGGTCACCAAGCCAGAGACAATCAACTACCGAACCCTAAAGCCAGAAAAAGACGGCCTGTTTTGCGAGAAGATCTTCGGGCCAACCAAAGACTGGGAATGTTACTGCGGAAAGTACAAGCGCGTTCGTTACAAGGGAATCATCTGCGATAAGTGTGGCGTCGAAGTCGCGCGCAGTAAGGTCCGCCGTGAGCGCATGGGGCACATCGAGCTGGCCGCGCCGGTCAGTCACATCTGGTTCGTGAAGGGCACACCGAGCCGCGTCGGCTTATTACTCGACGTCTCACCACGCAGTTTGGAGCGTGTGCTGTATTTCGCCCAGTACATCGTCGTCGACGTTGACGAAGAAGTCCGCGCCCGCGAGCTTGCCGACATTGACCAACAATTGGCAGCGCTGGGAACAGAATCCGAAGAAAGCAACCAAGAGAAAATCGCCCAGATCCACGCCAGCCTGAACGACAAAACTGCCGAGCTGAATCAACGTGAAACCGACGAAAACGCGGCAATCGAGGCACGACGCGATCGTGAGATCGAGGAAGCCCGCGCCGAGTCGGCAGCGGTTCGTGACGAGCTCCAGCCCTTGCTCAATCAAGCCGCGACGCGTGACGTCACGCTGTTCGGTCAAACGATCGTCCAGAACGACGCGATGGTCAACTCTGACGTCCTCCACCGCATCGACGAGCTCAGCGGCGAACGTCTCGAGACGATTCAACGCGACTTCCTGAACGACCAGGAGAATCTACGTGCCCGCTATGGGGCCGAGGTCGATCAGGCGCGCCGCCAGGCGACGCATCAAATTGACGAGTTGACCAATCGCTCCGCGGTCGACACGCAAAAGAAGCACGAAGAGCTCGAGACTGCCAAGGCTGATCTCGAAAGCGTTCAGCGCCTACAATTGCTGAACGAAGGTCGCTACCGTGAGATCCACGACAAGTGGGGCCACGTTTTTCGCGCTGGCATGGGCGCCGAAGCGGTGCGAGACATCGTTTGCAGCGTCGACATGAATCATCTCGCCGAAGAGTTGCGCGCGGAGATTCGGGGATCTTCGGCCTCGGGCCAACGTCGCAAGAAGGCGACAAAGCGCCTACGTGTCGTCGAAGCTTTCCGGAAAAGCGGGAACAAACCGGAGTGGATGATTCTGACAGTGTTGCCGGTGCTTCCGCCGGATCTGCGCCCGATGGTCCAGCTTGACGGTGGTCGCTTCGCGACGTCTGACTTGAATGATCTTTACCGTCGCGTGATCAACCGGAACAATCGTCTCAAGCGTTTGCTCGAGCTGGGTGCACCGGAGATCATCATTCGCAACGAAAAGCGCATGCTTCAGGAAGCCGTGGATTCGTTGATCGACAACGGACGGCGGGGACGCGCGGTTTCTGGTGCGAGTAATCACAAGCTGAAGTCGCTCAGCGACATGCTCAAAGGCAAGCAGGGCCGCTTCCGCCAAAACCTGCTTGGTAAGCGCGTGGACTACTCAGGTCGTTCGGTTATCATCGTCGGCCCGAATCTCAAGCTGCACCAGTGCGGCTTGCCGAAGATCATGGCGGTCGAACTGTTCAAGCCGTTCGTCATGCGCAAGCTCGTCGAACGAGGCTTCGCTCACAACATTAAGAGTGCGAAGCGCATTGTCGAACGGCTGCGGCCGGAGGTTTGGGATGTCCTCGAAGAGGTCATCGTGGATCATCCGGTGCTCTTGAACCGCGCGCCCACGCTGCACCGCCTGGGTATTCAAGCGTTCGAACCAATCTTGATTGAAGGCAAGGCGATTCGCATTCACCCGTTGGTGTGTGCCGCGTTCGGTGCCGACTTTGACGGCGACCAGATGGCCGTCCACGTGCCGCTCTCTCAGGCGGCTCGCCGCGAGGCCCGCGAGTTGATGCTGTCGAGCCGCAATTTGCTCTCACCGTCGAGCGGTGAGCCAACAGTTGCACCGACCCTGGACATGGTCCTTGGCTGCTATTACATGACCGTCATCAAGCCGAACGCCAAGGGCGAAGGCAGGATCTACGGTAGCTCCGAGGAAGCGATCCTCGCGTATCAACTCGGCGTCGCCGACTTACACGCCGCGGTCAAGCTGTATCGCCAGCACCCGGAAACCGGCGAGCGCGAGATGATCGATACCAGTATCGGGCGGATCATCTTTAACGAGGCAATGCCGGAAGCACTTCGTTTCTTGCCCGAAACCAACGATGTGAGCGACCGCAAAAAACTGCGACAAATCGTCGGCATGGTTTATCAGAAATACGGCTCGGAACGCACCGCCGAGGTCGTGGACCGAATCAAGCGCGTCGGCTTCGACTTTGCCATGCGCTCCGGCATCACCATCGCGATCGGCGATCTCACGGTTCCTGCAGTCCGCAACGTGCTGCTGACCCAGGCCGATCAGCGAATCGCCGAAATCGAGAAGCAATATCGCCGTGGCTTGATCACCGAGGACGAGCGCTACAACCAGGCGGTTGAGATCTGGAACGATACCACCGACAAGGTCACCAAAGCGGTCGGTGAAGGTCTCGATCACTACGGTTCGGTCTACATGATGACAACCTCGGGGGCCAAGGGTAACATTCAGCAGCTCCGACAGATGGCCGGCATGCGCGGTCTGATGACCGCACCGTCAGGACGAATCATCGATTTGCCGATTCGTTCGAGCTTCCGAGAAGGACTCTCGGTGTTGGAGTACTTCATCTCCACGCACGGTGCGCGCAAGGGTCTCGCCGACACTGCCATTCGAACGGCAGACTCGGGTTATCTGACTCGTCGCCTGATCGATGTGGCTCAAGACGTGATCATTCAAGAGCACGACTGTGGCGTTAACGCCGGCGTCTGGCTCGAAGAAAAGCCCGGTCACACCGTGATCGAGCCAATCCGCGATCGCATCGTTGGCCGATACGCGGCAAGCCCGATGGTCGATCCAACGACCGGCGAAATCATCGTCGACCAGAACGAGCTGGTTACCGAGGCTCTTGCCGATCAGATGCTCTCGCGCGGCATGACGCGTTACCAGGTACGCTCGCCGCTGACCTGCCAAGCGGTGCATGGCATCTGTCAGCTCTGTTACGGTCGAAGTCCGGCCCGTGGCCAACTCGTTGAAATGGGCGAAGCGGTGGGGATCATCGCCGCCGAGAGCATCGGCGAACCAGGAACTCAGCTCAC
>DATLSK010000109.1:0-14934 GCA_035534155.1 Chloroflexota bacterium
TCGCCAGTCTCGTTGGGACGAATATCGGCTCAAATGTCACCGTCTTCGGCTCGTTGGCCACCATACTCGTCCTGGGTACCGCTCGTCGCTACGGCATCGAGGTCTCGGCATTCAAGTACGCGGGTATCGGCCTCGTCACCGTTCCGCTGATGGTACTGGCGGCAACGCTTCTCTTGTGGTTGACAGCGCGCTGACTTCGGGCGACCTGTCGAGATGCAGCCGCCGCGATCGTCAGGTAGAATTAAGACAAGTGAGACAGTATTCACAGTATTTACGAGAAGGTGGTATCCGCGGGTGGCAAAAGACGAATTGATGGTAGCCAAGATTAACGCCTCGCTGCGAATCCTTGAATGGAGCAAGGACGCGATCGAGCCTGGAATTGGTGGAAGTCCGAATCAGCTCCACGTGGCCTTGGCGGAGGCATTTCGCACGATCTTCGGGGTCGTATCCGAATCGATTGGTACCTCGGTTACCAGTGGCGAATCGAACGGCACATCGAACGGGGAACCGGAGTCGGACGTGACGACCGACCACTCCGAAGTAGTCGTGTCCTAGCTGGCCCTTTCTTGGCGATACGCCGCCAGGGCAACCTCAACGGCCTGCCAATAGTGATCAGAAAGATTGGCGTGGCAGGGGAGGGCCAGCCAGCCGACGTAAAATGGCGGCGTTGACTCGATGAGCCGGCTCGCGAACTGTTGGCTGGCCGCGAACTGTCTTGTCACGCGTAAACGATACGCCTGAGGGATGACTCCTGGCGCCAGGTGATCGACGGAGCCGAGCCCGGAGGCGTTCGCTATACGGTCGAGGCGCTGCCAATGCGCGACGTGTCGCGTACTCCGTTCGCTCGCCTGAGCAAGAAGTGACGTCAGCCAACCACGATCAGACTCGGTCGATTTACAGACATCAGCACTCTCGAAACCCGGGCCATTTGCTAAGAGTCCACCGGACGACACGGGAAAGAGCTTCGGCAACGAAAACGCCACGGTTGCTCCAGTTGTCGACAGGCGAAGTCCATAGCTGAACGCGTGAGCGCAGTCGTGGACGACGATCCAACCCTCCGCATGGGCTTGTTGCGTCATTTCCGTGAGCTTCGGATGTGGAAAACCCCATTCGTGGACGATCAGAACGCCCCGTGTTCGATCGGACGGCCGATCGACGGGACGCGCGTGCGGTCCAATTGCCTGGATAATGCATGGCGTCATTCGTCGAAGCGGCGTGCCAACCGAGCTCGTAACCCAAACGTCGCTTCCCGAGGGAAGGTGGCTGAAGGCCGCCGAGATGGCCGTGCGACCGGATGCGGCAACGCGTAGAGGAGTCGGATTCGGCGATAATTTCTGAGTATCGGGGGACTCATTGACCGGATCGAGGGACAGCGGGAGCGGCCGGATCGATCCGGGCCAGAGCGGATAGAGAAAGGGGGAAGACGCGCGACCGTCAGCCTGGCGCGCACTGATCAGTGCTGCCCTGCCCGATCGTAGAGATCCAACCCTTCCTGGAGCGTCGTCCAGGCCAGCATCGCGCACTTGATGCGCACCGGGAATTTGCGGACACCCTGGAGCGCCTCCACATCGCCTAGCTGGTCAATTGAGACGTCGTCGCCGTGCATCAGCGACTTGAACTGATCGATGATCGTGCGCGCTTCGGCGAGTTGCTTTCCCTTGACGGCTTCGGTCAGCATCGACGCCGAGGCCTGGCTAATCGAGCAGCCTCTGCCTTGAAAGCGAATGTCGTCCACTCGTCCGTCTTTCAAGTCGAGTGAGATCTCGATCTCGTCACCGCACAACGGATTATGGCCGCGGTTGGCTACGTCCGGATGTTCGAGATGTCCTCGGTTGCGAGGATTCTTGTAGTGCTCGAGAATGACTTCTCGATAGAGCTCATCTAACCCCGGCACTGCTAAAAATCCCCCTTACTAAACTCAATGAACGCGCCAAAACGTCGACTTCCTCGGTGGTGTTGTACACGTAGAAACTTGCTCGTGCCGTGGCGGGCACCCCGAGTCGCCGCATCAATGGCTGGCAGCAGTGGTGGCCGGCGCGGATGGCGACACCTTCCTGGTCGACAATCGTGCTGACATCGTGCGGATGAACGTCACCATAATAAAATGATATCACACCGCCGCGTCTCTCGGGACTGGTTGGACCGAAGATCCGAATCTCTCGCTGCTCACCGAGCTTTTCGAGAGCGTATTTTGTCAGATCTACCTCATGAGCCCGTACGTTTTCCATACCAAGCGCCGTCAAATAGTCAACGGCAGCGCCCAGGGCAATCACGTCAGCAATGTTGGGCGTACCGGCTTCAAAACGCTCGGGAACTGCCGCCCAGGTTGAATGATCGAGGAAGACCTCGTCGATCATCCCTCCACCACCAAAAAGAGGTTCGAGTGATTCGAGTAGTTCCGGTTTGGCGTACAGCACGCCAACGCCGGTCGGACCGAGCATCTTGTGACCCGAAAACGCGAGGAAATCGCAATCAATCGCGTTGACGTCGGTGGTCAAATGGGGCACGCTCTGGGCCCCATCTACGAGTAGCTTGGCGCCTTGCGCGTGGGCGAGACGCCCAAGCTCGGCAACCGGATGGATCGTCGCGAGGACGCTTGACATGTGTGCGACTGCAACCAGACGAGTGCGCGGGCCGATGATTTGCCGCGCGGCGTCGAGATCCAAGATCCCGTCGTCGGTAATCGGGATGGCGCGAATCGTGGCGCCGGTTTGGCCGGCAATCATCTGCCAGGGGACGAGATTGCTGTGATGCTCGGCCTCGGTCACCACGATCTCATCGCCGGGGCGAAGGGTGGTGCGTGCCCACGTCCACGCCGCGAGATTGATCGCTTCAGTCGTATTCCGTACGAAAACGATCGAATGCGGTGATCGCGCTCCAATAAACCGCGCGATCTTCAAGCGCGCATCTTCGTACTGGATGGTGGCTTCTTCGGCGAGAGCGTGGATACCCCGGTGAATGTTGGCATTGCTATTTGCGTAGTAGTGAACCAACGCGTCGATGACCGCCTGGGGTTTCTGTGACGTCGCAGCGTTATCCAGGTAAACGAGGGGTTTCCCATTCACCTGTCGCTTCAGGATCGGAAAGTCTTCGCGGATACGCTGAACGTCAAGCACGGTTTGCTCCTAACGAAGTGGTGAGTGACCAGTGACCACTGACCAGTAATGAGTGATGAGTAATGAGTGATGAGTGATGAGTCGCCGGTGGTCAGGGACGACTAAAAATGCCTCGATCCGGTGTCCACTGGACACTCATTACTCATTACTCATTACTCATCACTTCGTTATCAGATTTCGACTTCGATGTCGTTACCGACGACCCGGACGGGAAAGGTTTGGAGCTTCGTCACGGCGGGGAGGGACAGGACTGCGCCGGTGCGCACGTTGAAGCGCGCCCCGTGCATCGGGCACTCGACCTCTTCGCCTTCGAGCTCGCCCTCCGAGAGCGAGGCCTCTTCGTGGGTACAAACGTCGCAGGTCGCGTAGAAGCTGCCGTCGGCGTGGAAGATGGCGATCGGCTCACCGTCAACGTCGAAGAACTTACCAGATCCCTCGGGAATCTCGTCGGTTGTTGCTACCCGGACGAACTTGGCCATTGCTCCCTTCAGTCTCCAATCTTTCCCGAAATAGTTTGACGTAGCCGTTCGACTACGCCTGCCAACGGAATGCGCTCGAGCAAGGGCTCGAAGAAGCCTTCGACGATGACTCGCTTCGCGTCGGTTTCGGTCAAGCCACGCGCCCGCAAGTAGAACATTTGCTCATCGTCGACCGGGGCGATCGTCGCGGCATGGGTGCAGCGCAGGTCGTTTGTTTCGATTTCCAGATTGGGAATCGAGTCGGCGCGCGACCCGTCGCTCAGCAACAGGTTGCGGTTCGTCTGAATCGCATCGGTTTTCTGAGCCGTTTTCCGAGCGTGAATCAGGCCCGAAAAGACCGAACGTGCTCGATCGGTCAACGTACTCTTGTAGAGCAAGTCACTCGACGTATGGTGCGCCTGATGATCCTGCACGGTATGATGATCAAAGAACTGCCGCTGGTCACCGCAAAGCACGCCCAGCATCTCGCCCGACGACCCCGGTCCCTGGAGTGCTGTTTCCACGTTTGCCTTGTGGAAGCGACTCCCAAAGGCAACCACTAATGAATTATAGCTGCTGTCGCGGCTGAGTTGAGCGCGGTTGATGCTGAAATTCCAGAGGTGGCGCCCCCATTCCTGAAGCGTGATGTACCGAACGCGAGCTCCCTGGCCGACGAAGACCTCTTCGACGTTTGCCGAGATCGCTAGCTTGCTGTGATTGGGACTACCCCAGGAATCGATCAACACCACGTCCGAGTCGGGCTCGGCGACAATGATCGTGTGTGAGAAGTTGCTCAGGCCGTCCTGGCTGAGCCAGGTCATCGCCTGAAGCGGGAGACCAACTTCGACACCGCGCGGGACATAGAGAAAGACACCGCCGGACCAGAACGCGGTATTGAGCGCGCTGAACTTGCTGTAATCGGCCGGCACCACCTTCGCCAGGTAGCGCTGGACGAGCTCACCGTGCTCGCGTACCGCCGTGTCCAGATCGCAAAAAATCACGCCCTTTTCGGCGAAGTTCGCGCCAAGGCTCGAGAAGACGTTCGCAACGTCTTGCTGAACCAGCAGACCACCGGTCTGGTCCCCGGAAACGATCTGGCGGCGCAGGTCTTCGGACAAGGCGGCAACTGACGTCACCCGCGAGGGGGGAAGAGCGAACGGAACCACATCGGTCAAGCGCAGGCCGCGCACGTCCGTTCGTCGCCATTCCTCGTCCTGAAGCGTCGGCATCGGAATCGTCTCATAGGCCGCGAAGGCTTCCCGTCGTAACGTGCGAAGCCAAGCCGGCTCGTTTTTGAGGGCCGAGATTGCCTCGACCGTGGCGTAATCCAGCCCCCCGTTTACCAATGAATCCTGTAATTGGCTCAATCTTCATTACTCCGGACGTTAGTGCGCGATCGCCTTAGCCGACCGACCCTTCCATTTCGAGCTGAATCAGCCGGTTCATCTCGATCGCGTACTCCATCGGCAGCTCTTTGACGATTGGCTCGATGAAGCCGTTGACGATCATCATCGTCGCATCGTTCTCGCTAAGGCCGCGGCTGCGCAGATAGAATAGCTGCTCTTCACTGACTTTCGAGACGGTCGCTTCGTGGCCGATGCTGACCCGGTCTTCTTCGATCTCGATGTACGGGTAGGTGTCGGTTCGCGATTCCTCGTCCATCAGCAACGCGTCGCAGCGAACGTTCGATTTAACGTTCTCGCATCCCTTGTGAACCTTGAGCAGGCCACGGTAGCTGGCTCGGCCACCAAACTTGCTGATTGATTTCGAGGTGATCGCCGAGCTGGTGTTTGGCGCGACGTGAACCATCTTCGCACCAGCGTCCTGATGCTGACCGCGGCCAGCGAAGGCAATCGAGAGAACTTCGCCGCGCGCACCCGGCTCCATCAAATAGACGGCCGGATACTTCATCGTCAACATCGAGCCGAGGTTGCAGTCGATCCATTCCATCGTCGCGTCGCGGAACGCCTGGGCTCGCTTGGTCACCAGGTTGTAAACGTTGTTCGACCAGTTCTGGATTGTCGTATAGCGAACACGCGCGCCTTCTTTCACGATGATCTCGACAACCGCGCTGTGCAGACTATTGGACGACCAGGTGGGCGCCGTGCAGCCTTCGACGTAATGCACGTAGCTGCCCGGTTCGGCAATGATCAAGGTCCGCTCGAACTGACCCATATTCTGGGCATTGATTCGGAAGTAGGCTTGCAGTGGAATATCGACTTTCACCCCGGCCGGCACGTAGACGAAGCTACCGCCGCTCCAGACTGCCGAGTTCAGTGCCGAGAACTTATTGTCGTTCGATGGAATGATCGTACCGAAATATTGCTTGAAGATCTCCGGATGCTCGCGCAAGCCCGTGTCGCAGTCGGTGAAGATGACTCCTTTACTCTCGAGATCCTTACGGATCGAATGGTAGATCACCTCGGACTCGTACTGCGCGCTCACGCCAGCCAGGAACTTCCGCTCGGCTTGGGGAATGCCCAGGCGATCGAACGTCGTCTTGATGTACTCGGGAACTTCTTCCCAGGTGCGGCCCTGGCCTTCGGTTGGTCGCAGGTAGTAATAGATGTCGTCGAAGTCGATCCCACTCAGGTCGCCGCCCCACTTTGGCATCGGACGCGCCTCGAACTGCTCCAGCGCCTTGAGGCGGTATTCGCGCATCCAGGTGGGCTCGTTCTTGATGGCGGAGATCTCGGCGACGATCTCGCGGGTTAGTCCCTTCCGGGACTTAAAGACGTATTGCTCGGGATCGTGAAAGCCGTACTTGTATTCGCCTTGACCGACGTCGAGGACTTCGGTAGCTTCTGCCATGGCCTTATACCCCTTGCGGATTCAACGCTTCATTAATAATCCAGTCGTAGCCCCGCGCTTCCAGGGCCTCGACGAGATCTTGTTGGCCCGAGCGAACAATACGGCCGTCAACCAGAACGTGGACGTAGTCGGGCGTGATGTAGTTGAGAATGCGCTGGTAGTGGGTGATGATCAGGATGCCCATCTGCGGTCCGCGTATGGCGTTCACGCCTTCGGAAACGGTCCGCAAGGCATCAATGTCGAGACCGGAGTCGGTTTCGTCCATGATCGCGATCTGCGGCTGCAACAACGCCATTTGCAGGATCTCGGCGCGCTTTTTCTCGCCGCCGGAAAATCCGTCGTTGACGTAGCGGCCGAAGAACGAGTCGTCCATTTTCAGGAGCGTCATCTTCTCTTTGGCCAGCTTGCGAAACTCGAGGATCGGCATGTCCGCGCCGCGGACTGACTTCAACGACATGCGCAGGAAGTTCCCGAGACTGACACCGGGAATCGCGGTTGGATACTGGAAGGCGAGGAAGACACCGCGGCGGGCCCGTTCGTCTGGCTCCAGATCCAGGATATCCTCACCCTTGAATAGCACTCGCCCCTGGGTCACTTCGTACTTCGGGTGGCCCATCAGCGTATAGGCCAGCGTGCTCTTTCCCGAGCCGTTTGGTCCCATCAACGCGTGAACTTCACCGGTCGGAACGGTGAGGTTGACTCCCTTCAGTATCTCGCGTCCTTCTACACTGACGTGCAGATCCTGGATCACCAGCTCTGCGGTTTCTGCCATTGGCTACTCCCTCGAAGACCGTTCTTTGGTTTCCATTGCTGTCTGGATGTCAAGAGGACGCGTGTCGTCACGTCCCAGCGTCACCTTGCCTCGCCCGGGGAGCTTGAACAGAACCGTTCGCATCCCGTCAGTTTGGTCCGGGCAGGTGCCTCATAACAGCTAAAGCATACGGGGCCCTCTGTCTTTTGTCAACCATTTGGTTGTAAAAACAGTTGACGAAACGAAGCGGACGTGGCTATAATTCGATTGAAAGTCCAGCTTAGAGGGACGTCGATGCCGACTACGAAGGTGCCCGCCCGGCAACGGATTCTACACCTTCTGAAGCGCTCCGGTGGTCTGACCGCTCAGGAAATCGCATTAGAGCTTGAAATTACCGCGGTCGCGGTGCGTAAGCACCTGGAGCGAATGCAGGACGAAGGGCTGATCCTATTGCACACGCGCTCGGCGTCTCGCGGACGTCCCGCTCTGGTCTACGCGCTCTCGGAATCCGGAGACGCGCTTTTTCCTCAGCGCTACGACCAGCTTGTCGTCGACATGCTGCAGGACATAACCTCGCTCGAAGGCGAGGAAAAGCTCGTTCGTCTGTTCAATCTGCGCAACGACCGAGTTGCTCAGACCTACCAGATTCGGATGCAGGACATGCCGCTGCGCGAAGCCGTTCGCGAGCTTGCCAGGGCGCGCGACGACGATGGCTACATGGCCAACGTGGAAGAAGCGAACGGAGGCCTTGTCATCTCCGAGCACAACTGCCCAATTTACGACGTGGCGCAGCGCTTTCCCCAGGCCTGCCAGTGCGAGCACGAGCTTTTCCAGCGCCTGCTCAACGTTAACGTCACCCGCGAATCGACCCTAATCGACGGCGCCACCGCCTGCCGGTATCACATCGAACAGGAATAGTAGAAGCCTCGATAGGGTCAATCCCTCCCGTCGGCGCGCGGCGACCTCTTACACCGGGCTGGGGCGGTGATGGCCCGGCCGCTGCTCCTCCAGAACCGGCTCGATCAGCAGATCGAAGTCGTGACCCCACTTGTTCAGGAAGCGGCGGAAGTTGCGCTTGCTTTGCTTTTCTCGTTCTTCGTTTGACAGGGCGGTCCAGCCTCGATGTTCGTGCAGGATGGCTGGGAGATCCAGCACCCGGGTCGCGTAGCCTTTCCAGTGAACCTCGAACGAGAAATTGATGTCGAGATTACGGTAAAACCGGTAATGGGGATCGTAGAAGTCGGTCTCTTTGAGAATCTGGCGCGGGAAAGCGCAGAAATAACCTTCGACCGCGTCGACCTCGGGACCAGGGTGCTCTTCGAAGTGACGCAAGTCGTGACTACGCAGTCCCCAGCGACCGACGAGGCCCACCTTCGGATCTTTCAGGGCGGCGGCGATTGGCGTGAAAACGTCGCCGGCCAGTTCGACCGCGGGGTCGAGTTGGAGAATGATCTTGCCCCGTGATTGTCTAAGTCCCAAATTGCGCCCCTCGGCCTCACCCAAATTGTGATCGGCTCGGAGGAGGCGAATTCTCGAATCCGCGGCGCTGGCTTTTTGAAGCCATTCGCCGCTACCGTCGCTCGTTCCATTGTCGACGACGATCACTTCGATCGAATGATCTCCGACGTTGGCGTCGACGCTCGCGAGACAGCGCTGCAAATCGGCCAGGTGGCCGTTCGCCAGAATTTGAACCGAAAACTCAACCTGATCCGGTTCGTTCAGGAGCGATGGGACGGCATTGGCTGAAGACACTGCGCCCGCCAGGCGATCGACCCGTGGCAAAATTGCGACTGGTTCGAGGTGCGGCTCGGTCGCGCGATCGGAAACGACCACGCCCTGAGATTGAAGCTCCGTGCGTAAGCGATCAGAGATCGCATATTGTTTTGAATGTCGGGCCGTGACCCGCGCCGCGAGTGCCGCGCCGACCTGCGCCGAGCGCGGCACATCAACCTCGACGGCGTCGGCCAGACGTAGTCCCAGCAGGTCATCCCATTCGGCGAGCAGTGACCATTTGTCTCGCGCCGGCAGGTTGGATCGGGCCATACTCCACAGAAGGCTAATGGCGGTAGGCATCCCCAGGTCGTCGTCGATGGCGCTCCAGAACTGTTCCCGCCAAACCGACGTTGTCTCTTCATCCCTTTCGTCGTCGGCGCTACGCGCCCAGTTCCACGCCAGCCGACGTAGCCGGTCGTAGGCCTTTTGGGCGGCGCGGAGCGACGCAAAGGTAAAGTTTAAGCGCGTTCGGTAATGAACGGTCAAACATAGGTACCGGAAGGCCATGGGATCGAAGCCGCGCTCGATCAGGTCGGCAAGGGTGTACGAATTGCCGGTCGACTTGGCCATTTTAAGTCCATCGGCAAGTAAATGCTGGCCGTGGACCCAGGAGCGGACAAATGTCTGCCCGGTCGCACCTTCGCTTTGAGCGATCTCGTCCTCGTGGTGGGGAAAGATGTTATCGACGCCACCCGTATGCAGATCGATTTGGGGGCCGAGGTAGTGGGTTGACATCGCCGAGCACTCGATGTGCCAGCCGGGAAATCCGTCGCCCCAGGGACTCGGCCACTTGACCATCCGCCCCGGTTCGGCCGCCTTCCAGAGCGCGAAGTCGGCCTGATTGCGCTTCAGTGGATCGGCCTCGGCGCGCTCGCCTCCCTGGAGGTCAGCGAGTCGATTCGCCGAGAGACGGCCGTAGGCCGGAAAAGCCCGTACGTCGAAATAGACATTACCATCGGCCTGGTAGGCGAATCCCCGCTTAATAAGGCGCTCGATCATCGCGACCATTTGCGGAACGTGATCGGTCGCTTTCGGGAAAACGTTCGCCGGCAGAATATTGAGCGCGGCCTCGTCCTGATGGAACGCTTCCGTGTAGAACGCGGCGATCTCGGCCGGTGTCTTACCCTCGGCGAGCGCCGCCGCGATCATCTTGTCTTCGCCACGATCGAGCATGTCCTGACGCATGTGGCCGACGTCGGTGATATTCTTGATCTGGCGAACGCCCAAGCCATGGTGGACGAGCGTCCGTCGGATCCAATCGGCCATCAGGTAGGATCGCAAGTTGCCGATATGCACGTAGCGGTAGACGGTCGGGCCGCAGGTATACATGCCCACCGTGTCGGGGCGAAGGGGAATGACGTCCTCAACCTGGTGGGTCAAAGTGTTGTAAAGTCGCAGCACGTCCCCTCCTCACGGTCGATGGCTGGTCGTCGCGCTCGCTGGCGGCGCTGATCAAACCCCATCGGCGGATCAACCCCGGTCGGGGAAGCCGAGTCGAGTATAACTCTGAATCTTAGAAAGCGAAAGCGAATGCTATTACAGGATATCGAAGCCCTTGCCGTCGGAGTCGTGACCGGACTGATCTTCGCCCGGCTTCGTCTCCCAATTCCCGCGCCGCCGGCTCTGTCCGGAATTCTGGGGATTGTCGGGATTTTTTTGGGGTACAAGGTGTCGGGGCTCTTTTGAGAGCGCGGAAAGCCGCGGCTCCAACCCAAAGGTATTGACGCAAATCCGAGCGGCACCACTGCGTGGTTTGGCCCCACTGCGGGATCTGAACGAGATAGTGGTTCGGTGAAGCCATGACAATTGGTGCAAGGCCGCGGTAGTCAAAGTAATCGCCGGTTCAGTCAGATGAAGAATCCCCGACGTCTCTTGGCTGATGATTGCGGGCCCCAACGAGCCATCAATCACTAGCCAAGAGAGAACTGCTTTCCAAACCCAGGTTCTCAAATCGGAATAGTTAGGCGGGTCGTTGACGATGGCCAGTGGGGAAACCATTTCGGGAATCCCCAGTCAGCTATGTCGACGATTCGGCCGGCTTCACTGCTTCCGACGAGTGTCCGTTCTCGGTCGCGGTCTCAATCGCGGTCCCAATCGCGGTCTCGGTCGCGGCTTGGGGCGAGACACCAATCGTTTCGCCAGTGTGTTCGTGCGCTACCTCGTGAGACTCGGACGTGGCTTCGGTCGTCGCTTCTTCCGACCCGACCGGTTCCTCGACAACCACTTCGCTCGTCTCGACAGCGGTCTCAGATGCGACTTCGACGACTGGCTCGGCGACCGTTTCGGTGTTCAATTCGGGTACGGTTTCGACGACCGGTGCCGGGGCGACTTCGCTCACGTCGGAGATCCCGTGCAGGGCGAAAAGGTCGGTCGCGGTTTGACCGAGTACTTGATATTGCTGGAACTGATAGAGACCCAGCGCGCGAGCCTTGGCAAGCTCGGCAGCTTGATTCTCGATGCGATCCGAGCCGTACAAGATGCGGCTGGGGCCAAGCTCGTCGATCAGCCATTTCGTTTCGTCGCCTCGGCAGCCCGAGGTCTCGAGGTACACATTCATTGCTTCTTTGGCGACGACGTAGGCGTCGAAGGTGGAAAGACCGGCTCCAGCGTGGGCCAGGACGATTTTGACGTCGTCGTACTCGCGAGCGCGGAGCAAAATCCGCGCCGGTGACGCGAAAGGACCCGGGCCGGTGTGGACGACGACCGGCACGCCCATTTCCCGGGCTGCCTCGAACACCGTTTGGCCATCCTGGCCATTCGGGTTAACCGCGTGGCCCACGGTATCCATGGTAATGCCGACGAAGCCCAGCTCGCGCACGCAGCGCTCGACTTCACGATGGTACTGGTCCCGGTGAACGTGCGGATTGCAGTTCACCAGCCCAAAGACGCGACCAGGGTAGCGCGCTCCGAGTTCAGCAATGCTGTCGTGCACCGCGACCGGATTCGGCGCACCCGGAAACGGCTGAAGGAGAATTGCGCTGACTTTGTTCGTATTCAGCGCGTCAATCACGTCGTATTCGCTGACTGACGCGTCGTAAACCCGACACTCTCCAAAATGGCAATAGGCATCAACGATGATCAAGTACGTAGCTCCTTACTTCGCTATCCATCCAACCTCTTCGAAACGGCCACTGGCCGCTCCCAGCCAAAGACGGTTGTTCGCGAAACCCCTTATAACCATCTTCTCACCGGCGATCAGGACGTCCGGGCCAGTACTGGCTGTGGTTGAGACACCGGTAATTCGACGAATCGGTATCCGAGTCCACGCTCGTTCAAAATATATCTCGGCCGTCTTGGATCCTCTTCAATCTTCTGGCGCAGGTACGTGACGTATAGTCGAACGTAATGTTCTTCCGTACGATACTCGTAACCCCACACTTTCGCGAGAAGCGTCTCGTGGGTGAGGACTCGGCCGGCGTTATTGACCAGATGATACAACAAACGATACTCGGTTGGGCGCAGCGGTACGCGTTGTCCCCCGGCCACCACCTCGTGACGGTCGAAGTCGAGGGCCAGGTAGTCGTCGACCACGATGCGAGTCTTCGGGGTGGGCGCCGGCGTTTCGGCACGGCGAAGCACGGCCCGTACTCGGGAGCGCAACTCGCGCTCCCCCCAGGGAACCCGAACACAGTCGTCGGCCCCCCGATCGAGCGCATCGACTGTGTTTGACTCGTCCGCGTCGGGGAGAAGCAGAATGATTGGTACGGAGCTATACCGGCGAATCGTTGCGAGAATGTCCAATCCCGAATCTTGGTGCAAAAGACCGCCGATTACCACCAGGTCAGGCAAAACCTCGGTAACCTGTCGGGTTGCCTCGCACCCATTGCTCGCGACGTGCACACTATGACCGTCGGCGCTAATTGCCCGACGAAGCTCAAGAGCTTCTCCTGGATCTTCCGCGACGATGACGATGGATCGGCTTCGGCTCACTCTACTGCTCCGTTCGCACTGAAAACCGACTGGACCGGGGGGAAGACGCAGAATGTGCGTGCCACTGCATGGGGCGCTTCCCCACCGTTTGCCTGAACCACGTCGACCAACTCTCGGCTACCTCTGGTTGGTGTCGTGCGAAGATTGCACGTTTGTCGGACTCGCGGGTCCCTCTGGCGGGCCACTCGACACAACGACTTGAGCCGGCCGAATCACTTTGCCGTCCATAGTGTAGCCAGTTCGGAGAACCCGCGTCACGGTGTCGGCCGGATACTTTTCACTCGCCTCGTCGAGAAGTGCTTCTTCCTGCCACGGATCAAATGGCTTGCCAACTGGTTCGATCGGTTTCACGCCGAGGCTTTCGAGGGTGGATTTGAGCTTACGGTCGATCAAAAGCATGCCCTGAGCCCAATCGGAGTTGTCGATCGACTTGGGACGAGAGGCGATTGCCAAATCAAAGTCGTCGACGACCGGCAAAAGCTTAACGATCACGTCGGCTCGGGCGTTCCGTGCAAAATCGCTGCGTTCTTGCTCGATGCGCCGTTTGTAGTTGACAAAATCGGCCTGGGTGCGCTGTGCCAGATCGAGGAATGACTGGGCCTTGGCCCGGGTTTCCTCTAGCTCCTTTTCGAATTGCTCGACTCCGCGCGAGGTTGGAGTTTCGTTGGTGCTGTGCGGCGTTCCGCCCCGCGGCGTC
Organism: Chloroflexota bacterium; assembly: GCA_035534155.1. GTDB lineage: Bacteria > Chloroflexota > UBA6077 > FW602-bin22 > CADDYW01 > JAJPIK01. The sequence continues at coordinate 13,537 of DATLSK010000109.1, forward strand.
TCGCGGTTGGCAGCCGTTTCTTCGTTCTGTCGTGATTGTTCTTCCCGCATGTGTCCTCCCTTGGTCACCCGCTTGCCCCGGGCGACGTGCGGCGGTCTCGTGATAAGTCGTCGACGGGGTGGTTTCGGAACGGGGAAAACCCGCCGCACGCGGCAGCGCGTCCAGTCGAGCGGGTAAATTCTCGCGTCTGTTGTGCCACCGGCAACTTTAACGCCGGCCCGTATCGTTGGAGCTCAGTGTAGATGTCGCCGACCGATCGCGAGTGGCGAGCGACGTTACTCGGTAGGCGAGCCGGTATGACAATCGTCGCGTTGACGGAAAAGTGGGTGGCTGCTGACTGCACTCGTCCGAATCGAAACCTTCTTCGGGTCAACGTGGCAACCTGCCCTCATATCGAGCGAATGCGTTTCGCGTCCGGAATGGGGGATATCGGTGCGAGGAACGTTTGTATGCCGCGACCGGTAATCTTCCATTCTCCGCGTAATCAGAATCATGTTAGCCGGTGCCAATGTGGGTGTCAAGGAAGCGTGCTCAATATATCGGTGGCTCGCCAGGACGAGTGGCAAGCAACTTGCACGCAACAAGAAAGGCGCGGCAGGTGAGGCGACGAAATGGCGATGCAGCAACCGGCCTTTCGGCCCATTCGACTATACGTGGCAAATGGCTCGCTCGTCTGTCGTTATTACGAGGCCAATAGCGCCGCCTCGGCGGTGGTGTGGCTCGGAGGGGTCGGCGGCGGATTCGACTCGCCGGCCCACGACATTTTCGACCGGATGGCTGCTGAGCTTATCTCGAAGCAGGTTAGCTCCTTGCGCATCCGTTATCGCCTTGCCACGGATCTGACCTCATCAGTAGAGGATGCTCTAGTTGGGCTCGAATTCTTAGAAAGTCGCGGAGTACGCGCGGCGATCACGGTCGGGTACTCGCTTGGGGGCGCGGTTGCGATCCAATCCGCCGCGGCGTTACCCCTGGCGGCCGGCGTCATCGGTTTGGCCAGCCAGAGTTACGGCACAAGCGGAGCCGAGCTGATCTCGCCCCGTCCGCTATTGCTGGTCCACGGCGCCGATGATCGTGTCATGCCACCAGAATGTTCGAGGCTCATCTTCGAGCGGGCACGCGAACCGAAGCAGTTGATCGTCGTACCAGGGGCGGGGCACTCTTTCGACGACGTCGAATCCGAGCTGCACCAAATCTTGGCCGACTTCATTTCCGAAAACCTTAGGTTAGCCAAGACCGCGTCTTAACCGCGGGTTCACTCGCGAGCACCCTCGGTTCGAAAGCACGCCGGTCGTGTTCGTCGGGCTACGAGAGAGAGAGGGGTGGCGCCCCTCCGCTGCATTGGTCAAGGCGAGGGGCGCTGGCGTGGCCTAGGGGCGACGACGTCGGAGGATGTGGATG
>DATLSK010000110.1:0-5661 GCA_035534155.1 Chloroflexota bacterium
GATTGCGGAAAAGCTTCACTACGCCAGCGTGGTGATTGATAACTCCAGCTCGCTCGAAGACCTGCACCGGCAGGTGCAGACCGCGTGGGACGCACGTGGGTTAAGATAGGGCTACAGTTTCGAACGCAGCGACGCCAGGACGCGCTTGTTCATCCCCTTCACTCCTAATAGTGTCTCGTCGCTGGCGGCGCGAATTCCATCGATCGAGCCGATCTGAGTGAGCAAGGCTTTCTTCAGCTTTGGGCCGACGCCTGGCACGGCGTCCATGGGCGATTTGAGCGTCTCGCGGTTGCGGAGCTGGCGATGGTAGGTATTCGCAAAACGGTGGGCTTCGTCGCGAATTCTCTGGACAAGATAAAGCGCCTCCGACGTCCTCGGTAGGATCACCGGTTCGGAGTTGCCGACGGTGAAGATTTCTTCCCGCTCTTTCGCCAAACCGACCAGCGTGACGTTCTCGACTCCAAGCTCACTGAAGACTTCCCAGGCCGCCGATAGCTGCCCCTTCCCGCCGTCGACGATGACCAGATTGGGCAAAATCTGCCAACCTTTATCCGGCCGGGTTACCTCGTCTCCGAGGGGTAGCTCGGGGCGGGCTCGCTTGAAACGTCGGCGCAGCACTTCTTGCATGGACGCGAAATCGTTTGGTCCCTCTACGGTCTTGATCCGGAATCGTCGGTACTGGTCGCGGGCTGGCTGACCGCCTTGGAAGACGACCATGGACGCGACCAAGAGGGCGCTCTGGGTATTCGAGATGTCGTAGCATTCGATCCGCTCCGGCGCCTCGAGCAAATCGAGGTTGTCGGCAAGCTCACCCAATGCAGCCGTGGTCTTCTGATCGTCGGCCAGCCACTTTGCTTTCATTTGGGCGAGGGCCTCGGCGGCGTTCTCTTCGACGAGCTCTAAACGCTGGGTTTCTTCGACGTCCCGAGGAATCCGGATGGTCACCGTCGTGCCGCGGGTGCGGTGCAGCCATTCTTGAATGACTGATGCCTCGTCGAGCTCGTTTGGGATCAGGATTTCGGGTGGGACCTGGGCGGCGCGATCGTAAAACTGTTTGAGAAAGGCAGTCATGATCTCTTGGGACGATTCGTCCTGAGTGTTGACGAGTGGAAACGAGGCTCGTTCCACCATACGACCGTTGCGAACGAAGAAAATCTGGACGCAGGTATGGCCGTTATCGCGCGCGAAGGCAATCAGATCGACGTCTTCGTGGCTCGTCCCAAAGACGCGCTGCCGTTCCATGATCTTTTCGATCGTCCGGATCTGGTCTCGATAATAGGCGGCCCGCTCGAAGCGAAGCTCTTCGGCGGCCGTTTCCATCCGCTGACGGATGTCGGCGACGACTTCTTCGTAGCGACCGCTGAGAAAACGACACATTCGGTCGATCATCGCCCGATATTCTTCCTGGGTCGTCGCAGCGATGCAGGGGCCCAGACAACGCTTGATGTGGAATTGAAGACAGGGGCGCGGGTCGTTGCCGGTGATTTCGCGCGGGCAGGTCCGGAATGGGAATAGCTTATTCAGCAAAGTGAGCATACCGCGGACACTGCTCGAGTCCGCCCAAGGGCCAAAGTAGGCATTTCCGTCGTCACGGCGATGCCGGACGATGTCGGCGCGAGGCCACGACTCGGCAGTCGTAACCCGAATCAGCGGATATTGCTTGTCATCGCGGAGCTTGACGTTGTAATGCGGTCGGTGAGTCTTGATGAGCGAGCATTCGAGGATGAGCGCCTCGAGCTCGCTTTCGACCACCGTGATTTCGAAGTCGGCGATTTCCCGCACCATTCGCTCGACTTTTCGAGACGGATTCGAATCTCGGAAGTACGAGCGAACTCGGTTACGCAGATTTATTGCTTTGCCGACGTACAGTAAGCGGCCGGCGGCATCGCGAAATTGATAGACGCCTGGGCGAGTGGGCAGCGAATCGAGTCGCCGCTCGACTTGAGTGTGATCCATGCGCGCTGGTCAACCTTCCTGGGTCAGCCGGGGAGCGGAAACTGACCAATCGAATTATACCAGGGACCGTTCCGAGGCTCGACTTCGAAGCTGGACGCGACAAGCAATAGGTGTTAGCATTTTGCTCGAAATACTGCCTTGAACGATTCATCGACAGTCGTCACTCAGGGGGAACCTATTCATGTCCGGTACGGCCGCCAGCTTTCAGAAGCGCCTTGACGCCGCTCTCGCGTCACCCGACCTTGAAACGGCGCTCACGCGAACGCTTCCCAATCTTCGGAACAAGCGAAATGCGACGCTGGGGGATGGCACCTTTCCAGAGCGGCAGCGTCGGCTCAGCGAGCTGAAACGCCGCTGCATCGACCAGCTACCCCAGTTGGTCGAGCAGTTCTGCGAAGAGGCAACCAATGTTGGCTGCGTCGTACATCGAGCCTCGAATGCCGAGGAAGCTCGTCGGATTGTCGGTCAAATCGCAACCGAGCGGGGAGTCAAGCTAGTCGTCAAAAGTAAGTCGATGGTGGCCGAGGAGATCCACTTGAATCCCCACCTGGAGAAACAGGGGATCAAGGTCGTCGAGACCGATCTCGGCGAGTGGATCATTCAGCTCGCCGGCGAAGGGCCATCACACTTGATCGCGCCAGCGTTACATAAGACGCGCGAACAGATCGCGGAGCTCCTTGGCAAGGTGAGCGGTCGTGATCTCACCGGGGCGACAAACGAAGAGTTGGTGGGAGTGGCGCGGGCGCACTTGCGAGAAAGCTTCATCAATGCAGACATGGGAATCACCGGCGCCAATATCGCGATCGCGAGCACCGGCACGATCGTCCTCGTAACGAACGAAGGAAATGGCCGGTTGGTGATGACCCTGCCGCCGGTTCACGTCGCGGTTGTCGGGGTAGAAAAGATCGTCCCGAGTCTGGACGAAGCCACCGAGATTCTGAAGCTTCTGGCGCCAAGCGCGACCGGCCAGAAAATTTCGGTCTACACGTCGTTTACAACGGGACCCAGCCGCAGCGCGGACATCGAAAACTCACTCTCCATCGGTGTCCACGGGCCGAAAGAAGTCCACATCGTTCTGGTTGACAACGGTCGATGGACGATGTGGAAAGATCCCGACTTTCGCGAAGCGCTCCAGTGCATTCGCTGCGGTGCTTGTGCGAACGTCTGCCCCCCGTATCAGGTCGTGGGCGGGCACGTTTTCGGGCACATTTACACCGGCCCAATTGGCCTGGCGGTGACTCCCTTTCACCATGGCCTGGAAGCGGTAGCCGAGCCCCAGGCGCTCTGCGTGAGCTGCAATGCCTGTGAGACCGTTTGTCCGGTCGGTATTCCGATTGCCCGGATGATCCTCGACGTTCGGCGTCGCAAGGTGGCCGAGCACGGGCTTCCCTGGGTCAAGCGTAAAGCAATCGAGACCCTCGCCGATCCCGACGGGTTCGCTCGGGCGACGCAGTTTGGGTCCTTCGCGCAAATGCCAGTCACCGAAGCCGGGCGGTTCGTCCAGAGCCCAATCCTGCGACAACTCCCGTTCTTCAAGGATCTCTTGCGGTGGCGAAGCTTACCGGCTCTGGCTCGGGTGCCATTGCGCGAGCGATTCGCCAAGCAAACCGGAAACCTGACGCCAGCGCGGCAAATCGAAGGAAGCGCGGTCGTCGGAAAGCGTATCGCCTATTTTTCCGGCTGCTTCACCGATCGCCTCTATCCGGAGATGGGAGAAGCGGTGGTTCGGATTCTCCGCGCTTTGGGCTGCGATGTGTTCTTTCCTCCGGCTCAGTCGTGTTGCGGCCTGCCCGCGATCAACGCGGGTGACGGGAAGTCTGCGCTGACGATGATTCAGCAGACGATTCAGGCCCTGGAAAACGTCGAGGCTGACTTCATTCTGAGCGGTTCGGCGAGTTGCATCGTGTCGATGCTGCAAGACTATCCTCGTTACCTCGCCGACCAGCCGGAGTGGCTGCCGCGCGCCGAGCGACTGGCAACACGGGTCATCGACTTCACCAGTTTTGTCGCAAACCAGGCGCGGCTACCGGACGGTGTTCTGGCGGGCGGTCTGCCTCTGACCATCACGATTCACGATTCGTGTCAATCGCACAACTGCCTCGGACTCAAGCGCGAGTCCCGCCACTTGATCGAGGACGTTATGGGCCATCGGGTGGTCGAGATGGCGGATGCGAGCACGTGCTGTGGCTTCGGAGGCTCGTTTTCCTTTGAGCAGCCGCGAGTTGCCGAGCGGATCGGTCGGCGAAAAGTCAAGAACATTGACGACACCGGAGCGCCAATCGTCGTGACCGACAACCCGGGCTGTATCATGCACCTTCGTGGTATCGTCGACGCGTCTGAGCGAACTCTCCAGGTGCTCCATCTGGCCGAGTTGATCGATCGAGCCATCGCCAACGACCCGGCGACCGCGGAGCGGAGGAGCTGATTGCGCGGTTGCGCTAGCTCAGGTTGCCAATGAGCGCCGCGCTGACCATAGTCGTGCTCGTCGGTACGGTGATGCTTATCGCAACCCGTCCTCGCGGTCTCAGTGAAGGACTGGCGGCGCTGCTGGGGATGGTTGCCGTCTTGATGATTGGGACGGCAACACCACTTGACGTTTGGCGCGGGATTACCAGCACCGCTCAAGTGCTCGTTTTTCTAATCGCGATGATGCTGGTTGCCACGATTGCCGAGGATGCCGGCTGCTTCGAATGGGCGGCGGAACGGACGATCGCGCTGTCACGGCACGACGGCCGATTACTCTTTGTCAACCTGTACGTCCTGGGGGCGCTGATCACCCTCTTTCTGTCGCTGGACGTCACGGCGATCATGCTCGCGCCAATCATCTGCGCCCTGGTGCGGCGAGCCCGACTCTCACCCCTTCCCTACGTCGTCAGTTGCGCCTACGTTGCGAACACAGCTTCGCTTTTTCTGCCGGTCAGCAATCTGACCAACATGCTGGCCTATAGTCTCCTGGCGATGCCTTTCGCGACGTTCGTGCGCGTTATGACGGTTCCCAATCTGGCGGCAATGCTGATCAATGTGCTGGTGTTTTTCGCGTTATTTGGACGTCAGATGCCGGCTCGCTTCGAGCCGCCACCGGGAATCGGCCCGTCAGCGTTCGATCGCGGTCGGTTGACCCGCGCCGCGGTCGGGTTGGCCGCGGTCGTGGTGGGGCTGCTGATTTTCGGGGTACTGGGTTGGCCACTCTACATCCCAGCGCTGGCAGGGGCGTTGCTGATGGCGCCGCCAGGCCTATTATTGCGCGAGATCGAAGCCGAGAGGTTGGTTCGTAGCGTGGCCTGGGCGTTGCCTCTCTTTGTGGTTGGCATGTACACGGTGCTCGTCGGCGCCGATCACGCTGGGCTGGGGCAATTCTGGCGGTCCTTCGTGGCGAGTGCCGCCACGGACACGACTGTCGGGAGCTACTTGAGAGTGGCCTTTGCCACCTCGGTCGGGGCAAATCTGGTCAACAACTTGCCGACTGCTTTGGTGATGATCACCAGTCTCCAATCGGTGGCGGCACCGACTCGCTCCGCCCTTGCTTTCGCCAGTCTAGTTGGGACGAATATCGGCTCAAATGTCACCGTTTTCGGCTCGTTGGCCACCATGCTCGTCCTGGGCACCGCTCGTCGCTACGGCATCGAGGTCTCGGCATTCAAGTACGCGGGTATCGGCCTGGTCACCGTTCCGCTGATGGTACTGGCGGCAACGCTTCTCTTGTGG